>JAUWLY010000027.1 GCA_030613445.1 Candidatus Stahliibacteriota bacterium
TGAAAACTATTATTAATGATTATACAAAAGAAGCCGGGGTTAGAAATCTTGAGCGCATGATCGGCTCGCTTTGTCGCAAGGTCGCGAAACGCTTTGCCAGCGGAAAATGTACGACTGTCAAGATTACCCAAAACAACCTTGCCGAATTTCTGGGACCGCCTAAGACCTACTCTGAAGTAGCCGCACGCAGAGGAGAGATCGGTGTGGCAACCGGACTCGCCTGGACACCTTTTGGGGGTGAGATCCTATTCGTCGAATCGATCAAGATGAAAGGTTCCAAAGGGTTGATCCTCACAGGTCTCCTGGGTGACGTCATGAAGGAATCCTGTCAGGCAGCGCTCTCCTATTTGAAGACAAAATTGATTTCATGGAAAATTGATGAAGATATTTTCAAAGATACTGACGTACACATACACATACCATCAGGCGCCATTCCTAAGGACGGTCCTTCAGCCGGCTTAGCCTTGATCATGTCTTTGGCATCGTTAGTAAAAAATTCAACAATCGACCCCAAAATCGCTTTTTCAGGCGAAATTACGCTTACCGGCCGAATCCTTCCGGTAGGTGGTATGAAAGAAAAGGTGATTGCTGCAAAACGGGCTGGCATCACTCGCATTTTCCTGCCTAAAAACAACGATAAAGATTTGGAAGAAATCCCCAAACATGTCAGAGCCGGACTATCATTTCAATTTGTCTCCAGTATTGGACAGGCGCTACAGCTCGTCTTTTCAAAAAAGGCTAAGAAACTGAAGAAACGAAAAAAGAAAAAATGATACTATTTCTTTTCATGATGGTCGAATGGCAGACCGTCAATAGATCATATAATGACTTCGAACAAGAACTTATAGTCTACTTCAGCATCTCGAATGATAATCTGAAATACGTAACTGACGATTCGACGTTTTATGCAGAATATGAGGTTCAAATCAAAATCTTTGATAAACAAGGGGCTCAGCTGACCGGTGACTACTGGGAAGGGATTAAACTGGAGAACGATGAAGAAGTGAATGATTCAGTAAGAATAATCATCCCAAAAGCGAGCCTCTATTATGATCTGAAAATAATAGACCTAAATGCCGGACCAATCCTCAATGTGAGCCAAAAGATCGTCCAGGTAAATCACATCGGGGGTATTAAATGGGATTTTTCCGCTGACACGCTATCCGTGACATTCTCGATAATCAACCCTGAGGGCGAAGCAATCAGCATGATCTTCGCTTTCGACGAGTTTGAGCAAAGTATTAAATTAGAGGAGGGTATTTATGATGATACCGTAATTTTCTACATTGCGAGCCTGCCGAATGGCGACTTTACACTGAATATAAAGACCTTCTCACCGCTCAGAAGAATCGATGAAACAGAGGTACCGATCAAAATTGCCAGACCGTTTTATCTGGATGAAACAACGTGGTATCTCAAAATCAATCAGCTCGAATACATTGCAGCAACCTCGGAAATTAGAAAGCTAAGGGATGCGAAAAAAGAAGAAAGAGACTCACTGTGGCGCGATATTTGGAAAAGACATGACCCAACGCCGAATACTGCATATAACGAAAAAGAGGTCGAGTACTTTGAGCGTATCGAGTACTGCGAGGAACGCTTCTCCCATGGTGACAAAGGATGGCGTAGCGACCGCGCTCGTATCTACGTTAAACTGGGGAAGCCAGATGATATCATCCATCACCCCTATTACACTGCCCCGATGGATCCATACAGTCCAGCAGAAATTTTGTATGACTCATATGAGGTCTGGTATTATTACAAACGTAATCGACAGTATGTCTTTGGCGATCGGTACGGTTTTGGTGAGTTTATTCTTCTTAACCCGGGTGGATCAGGTTTATGATTTTGCTATTGACCAGTCTGTTCTTAACTCAAACCATCGATTTTTATATCGACCCTGTAGTCTACCGTTCAACTGTGACAATCGAAGATACGATCACAAAAACCGTCAAACAAGAAGATATCTTCTACATTGAGTTCAATTGTGAAATCCCTTATCATGAACTTTATTACGAGGAAAGCGATAGTGGAATCATCACCCGGGCAATCATCCCATTTGAGATTGTAAATCTTGATCGAGCCGACACCCTGGCCGATACCCTATATCGCCTGTTTACGCTTCCTTCGTTTTCCGAAGCAGCACGACAACAGATGTCTTTTCTCATCCAATTCGGCCTGCACGTACCCGAGGGTAATTACAAATACAGAATAAGTATCCTGTCAAAAGACAAGAAGGGAACGATCGAGAGATCGCTAACGATCAACCGAACAGATTACCCGATAAGCGATATCTTACTCGCTAAGGAAATTCTGACTGACACAGTTGGCGACCACCTAAGAAAGGGTAACCTTAAGATCGTCCCTCTTCCTTCACATAATTTCAGCGAGCGCTACATCACGCTCTATCTTTATTTTGAAATCTACGACATTGCCCCTGACGCGAATGAGCTGGAAGTTACCTACGAAATCGTGAATCTCCAAGGCGAAAAGCTCCGTCAGATATCACGACAAATCACCAAAAGGCACACCTCCCAGGCGGTAAATGTCGGTTTAAACATTGCGCAACTTGAACGTGGTGAGTATCAGCTGAATATCAAGATCTACGACCCGAGTACAGAAAGCACCATAGGCAAAGATGTAGCATTTGAGATTACAAAACAAGTCTCTGAAGATATAAGTTATGAAGGCTTACCGTACTATGATAAGATCGATTATTTTCTCCGTGCTGGTGATTATAAGAAATTTCTGGAGCTACCTAAAAAAGGGAAGGAGATCTTCCTCCAGAAATTCTGGAGCCAACACAATTACCATGAAACTGCGGAAAGATTCACTTATGCTGACGAGCATTTTAAAGAAGGTTATAAGCCAGGCCATAAGACAGACCGCGGCAGAATATATATCAAGTTTGGTCCTTGTGATGAAATCACAACTAGTGTTATTGAGGTTTGGGAGAGCAAGCCTTACGAGACTTGGCAATATATCAATGGCGTACGCTTTGTCTTCGTTGACATCCGGAGTACTGCTGAATTCACTTTGGTCTGGACGAACTCAAGCGAAGAACAGTCTCAGCCAACACTCTTTGAGTATCTTCCAGAATCCGTCAAAAGAGACCTGCCGGCAGGAACTTTCAACTAATAGACAAACACAAGAATCTCTATGAAAAACCAGGAGGTAATCATGGAAGACAATGAAACTTTAAAAAAAGACATTAAAGATATTATTAAGCAAAGTATTAAACAAGAAATGCAACTGTATCTTCAGAATGCAGCAAATAGTGACAACGAAAAAATATTGGACAATATCCAATCTTTAAGAGTACTTATTGAATCATCAAAACTTTTTGAAAAAGAAAAAATAGCGTTATTTGTTGATGCACAAAATCTCTATTACTCAGCCCGCATGGGTTATGCGGCAAAAGTCAATTATGAGAAGCTCATGAACCTCATCACTGCAAATCGGAAATTAGCTAAGGCATATGCATACATTGTGCAAGCGCCCGAGGGTGATGTTAAACCTTTTGCAAGCAGTCTCGAACGTTTCGGCTACATTGTTAAAATCAAAGATGTAAGAACACGTTCAGATGGTTCATCAAAGGCAAATTGGGACATGGGCATGGCTTTAGATATCCTCAGTATCCTGGATAGTGTTGACACAATAGTCTTAGCTTCAGGCGACGGTGATTTCGTACCCCTTGTGGAATTCATTAAGTCAAAAAATAAACGAGTAGAAATATTTGCATTTTCTGACAATACAGCTTACGATTTAAAAGAAAAAGCGGATAAATTTGAACCTCTTGGCGAAAATGTCATCCTCACATAGAAAGGACGATTCAAACGGATTGTCATAGATGCACACGGATTCGTATCTGTTTGAATCCGCTTTAATTAGTCTGCATCAATTGCGAAGCAACAATGATTGATTATCATATTCACACGAACCACTCGATCGACGCTGAAGGTGAGCTAGAAGAATACTGCCAAAGAGCACTGTCTCTTGGACTTGAGGAAATCTGCTTCACCAATCACTGTGAGTTAGACCCAGCAAGAAATGATTCCTTCATATGTTTTAATGGCCAGCGAGAGAAATTCACGCACAATGGTTTACTGCGACTCCAGAACGAAATTCTAAAGCAAAAAGAAAAAAACAAAAACTCCGGCTTAAGCATAAAATTCGGAATCGAAGTCGGCTATTACAAGGGTATTGAACCACGCCTCCACGAGATCATCGACGGTATAGAGCTCGATTTCCTTCTTGGCAGCATACATTGTCTTAACCACATATGCATTGACAGTTCCCGAGAATACATGACTTATTTTGCCAAACATTCAGCGCACACGATGCTGGTGAATTACTTCCAGGCAGTGGAGGACTTGGTTGAAAGCGATCTCTTCAATTCGGTTGGTCACCTCGATGTCTACAAGAAATATGGCATAGCTTATTACAAAGATGAAATAGATGAAATTATTGTCGAGTCGCTAGGCAGGATTTACAGAATGATGGCTGAACGAAACATCGCCCTTGAGATAAACACCGCTGGTCTACGCCGCATTGATCAATTCTATCCCAGTCCATTGATCGTCAAATACGCACGCGAACAGGGTCTCAACGTAATAACGATCGGCTCTGATGCACATCGCGTAGAAGATCTTGGTAAAGGTATCGCAGAAGGACTGAAGTACGCAAAATCTCTTGGCTTTGATGCGGTTTACAGGTTCAACAAGAAACAACCAATAGGCGTAAAAATTTAGATTTTCTCACCGTTTAAATCCCCGCAAAGCCTTTAATTACAAGGGGTTCCTGCAATCATATGCTTGTTGACTTCAGCTGAATTCTGGCTATAATATTATTATGGAAGAACGTATAACTAATGTTTATATTGAAGACGAAATAAAAGCATCTTATTTAGATTATGCAATGAGCGTCATTGTGGGACGCGCTTTACCTGATGCCCGCGATGGCTTGAAGCCGGTACAGCGCCGTATCCTCTACGCCATGGAAGAAGCAGGATTACTATCGAATCGAGCCTACAAGAAAGCAGCAACAGTGGTTGGTAACGTCCTTGGAAAATACCATCCTCACGGTGACATGGCGATATACGATGCTTTGGTTCGTATGGCGCAGGATTTCTCCATGCGCTATGTTCTTATCGACGGCCAGGGTAATTTTGGATCAGTCGATGGTGATGCCGCAGCTGCCTACCGTTATACTGAGGCACGACTTACATCTTTAGCTGAAGAACTACTGGGGGATTTTAAAAAAAATACTGTTGATTTCATCCCCAATTTTGACGGAACCCTAAAAGAACCCACAGTCTTACCAGCCGCTTATCCCAACCTTCTGTGCAACGGTTCGTCTGGCATAGCAGTAGGTATGGCAACTAATATCCCACCCCATAACCTCAGTGAATTGGTTAGCGCACTCAACGCAATGATCGACAAACCCGATATCATAGACGAAAAATTGATCGAAATGGTACCTGGACCAGATTTTCCGACCGGTGGCATTATTGTCGGAACAACCGGTATAAAACAAGCATATAAGACTGGTAAAGGTCGGGTTATCATGAGGGGAAAAGTCAGAATTGAGGATATAAAGGGCGCCAAGCAGGCAATCGTCATAACTGAAATCCCCTACCAAGTGAACAAGAGCTCGCTTATAGAAAAAATAGCCGTACTGGTACGTGGCAAAAAACTTGAGGGAATTTCTGATCTGAGGGATGAATCAGATAAAGACGGCATTAGAATTGTGATCGAGCTCAAGAGAGATGCCAATTCTCAGGTAGTTCTCAATAATCTATATAAACATACTACTTTACAATCGACATTCAGTATCCAACTGCTTGCACTAGTTTCAGAGGCTCCAAGACTTCTCACTTTGAAACAAGCATTGAAGACTTTCCTGGATTTCCGCTTTGAAGTAATCACGCGACGAACGAAATTTGAGCTGGCTGAAGCAGAAAGGCGTGCCCATATCCTTGAAGGTCTTAGAATCGCTATTGAAAATATCGATGAAGTCGTGCAGATCATTAAAAAGTCAAGGGATGTTAAGGTCGCTAAGAAAAACCTGATAGAAAGGTTTTCTTTCAGTGAAATACAGGCTCAAGCTATTCTGGACATGAGACTGGCAAGACTAACAAACCTTGAAAAAGAGACGTTGGAAAAAGAATATTTGGGATTGATAAAAGAGATCTCTAGATTGAAATCAATCCTTGTATCCTCCAAAGGTGTTTACCTGCTTATAAAAAAAGAACTTAACGAACTAAACGTAAAGTATCAAGAACCGAGACGCACGCAGATAATTGATGCAGAACCCGAAGAACTGAGCATGGAGGACCTTATCGGCGAAGAAGATATGGTTATCACTGTAACCCATCGAGGCTACATCAAACGCCAGCCCATAACCACGTACAGAAATCAATCGCGCGGCGGTCAGGGAAGAAAGATCGTTGAAATCGGTGAACAGGATTTTGCCAACCAGCTGCTTATCTGTCTGACTACTGATACATTACTGTTTTTTTCAGATAAAGGCAAGGTCTATGCGCGTAAGGTCTATGAAATACCTGAAGCAGGACCCTTCTCCAAGGGACGTTCGATCGCCAATTTTATTGAAATGAGCGATGGTGAAAAAGTAACCGCATGTTTATCCATAAAGGATTTCTCACCCGATCATTACATCTTCATGGCTACGAAAATGGGTAAAGTGAAGAAAACTTCTCTTGTAGATTTTTCACACATAAGAAGAATGGGGATAATCGCCATTAAATTACTTGCTCGCGACCGACTCATTGCGGTTGGCTTAACTGATGGAGCAAATTCAATATTCCTTACAACCCACGATGGCTTGACCATTCGATTTTCTGAAAAACTCGTTCGTTGCATGGGCAGAAATGCCTCAGGCGTAAGAGGTGTAAGATTAGCTAAGACAAATGAAGTCGTCGGCTTCAATATCGCCAAAGAGAACGAAGATATGCTCATCGTTGCTGAAAAAGGTATTGGGAAACGGGTTAAATTCAGCGCGATCAATGAAAAAGGCAGAGCGGGCAAAGGAATGAAGGGTATGAAGATCGATGCGAAAACCGGGAAAGTCGCCGGCGTTACCAATGTCAGTGATGATGATGATTTGATTGTTATGACCAAAGCCGGCAAAGTCATCCGAACGCCGGTTAATAAAATTCGCGTGCTGAGTCGTCAAGCTAAGGGCGTGAAGATCATTACCCTGGCAAAAAATGATAGAGTCTGCTCAATCGCCTGCATTAAAGCACAAGTGTAAAGTGACTCGTTATTCGTCAAACGGCATGGCAGCCCGTATGGTTATACGGCATCGTTATTTGGAAAAGAATCCTTTTGACGTTCAACGATTACCAATAAACGAAACGGGCAGTGATACCCAACAATCATTGACGATTCATTATGCGTAAATCCTGGGACGAATATTTCATGGCTATCGCCGAACTCGTCGCCGAGCGTTCAACGTGCTTACGGCGTCAAGTCGGCGCCGTGATTGTTAAGGATAGAAAGATCTTGTCCACTGGTTACAATGGCGCGCCTAGAGGTATCAAACACTGTTCCGAAGTCGGGTGCTTGAGAGAACAGTTAAATATTCCAGCTGGTGAAAGACATGAAATATGTAGGGGCACGCATGCTGAACAAAACGCCATAATTCAAGCGGCGACCTTTGGTGTAGATATCAGCGAAGGGATAGTATATTCTACTCATCAACCCTGTTTTATCTGCACGAAAATGCTTATCAACGCCAAGATAACAGAAATAATCTACAAAAAAGAATATCCGGATAAATTGGCGATCAATATGCTTAAAGAGGCACACATACCTTTTACAAAGATATAACAGCCCCCACCCCTCCCTCCCCCTCAAAGAGGGGGAGGAATAAGGAGCGGGTGTCGAAAGTTCAGATTTATGTAGTGGCAGAGAAATATTTGTCGAGCAAGCCTCTCGATATAACTCGAGACAGGCTCGACCACTACGATCCTGTCATTATCCGGCCATCCTCTGACTTGATCAGGGGACCGGATAATCCAGGGGTATTCGGTGTTACTAGATTCCCCGATCCCTTCGACATACAACTCAGGACTACAGCAAATCGGGGAATGACAGAGCTGCGCTCCTTGCAATGATAGAGTAGAAGATGGGAAGTTTGGAACTTCATATTTTCCGTCATCGCAAAATAACGAGCGATCGTGATAATTTATAATCCGGTGTCTCTACAATTATAAAATACGTTCCCTGAGCAAGCCCGCGGGTATCAACATCAATTATATGAAACCCGGCTTGCGCGTATTCTCCCACGACATCCTTGACCACCTGGCCAACTGTATTGTACAGCTTGACTGACAACACTCCAGCACGAAGCGTGGCAAATGAAACTTGTGCAACGCCTAATACTGGGTTCGGTGTAATCAATAGACCAGAACTCACCTTATACGAATGTTCTTCTTTTACGCCAGTATACAAGTACCAGTACATGTCATACCACAGCTGCGCCCATTTGTCAACGAGCGCTAGCGCAGTATCCGGAGTTGTATAAATATTAATCCAGTCTGCAAATACAATACCAACCAATATGATCGCAGTAGATTCCGGCATCAACTCAAAAGGACCTGAGCTCATGAGAAATCTCTGGTCGTCGGGCAAAGGTGGTGCCGTGTCATAAGGATTATATATACCAGTCTGAAAATCATAGCCGGCAAGCGTCAAGTAACGCTCATTGTCAAAGTTTGGTTCAAGAGTCAGCGTAAGACGTTTGAATGCAGTCATGCCGAGCTGGGGAATCTCTGATGGATCACGCCAGTCCGGTGTACCATCAGAATCAATATCCCATTTATACGGCGGCCAATTATTCACGTAGTAACTACTATCTCGTTCGAACTGATCGGGAATCGTATCATTGTCCTTATCCTCACCCTCAACTAACTCCCAGGGACTCTGAAGATAATCAAATCCGATTGTGCCAGGCACCCAAGGTGGAGCACCCGGTTCTTCATCTACCTGCCATTGATAACCAAGATCATCGACCAGAATCGTATCACCTTCAATTATGTATTCCTGGCTGACAATACCTGCGATAACATCATTACCTGTTCCTCCTTCATTACCAATATCATTATCCGTGCAAAGGCCGATATAGCAATCTTCCAGGTTATGACCTGAAACATTTTTTATCTCATAGGTCAGGAAAACAATATCCTCAATCTGCGGGATATCCCATGCATACCCTGTTTGATACACTTCAAGACCGATGGGTCTTGTATCACCTGGCCCATGATAAGCAGAATCGCAATCATTCATGCAGCACCAGGAGTCTTCATGAGATACCGTATCCTGCGGTGCCATAGGCAAAGCAGTATCAGGCGCAGGCCAATTCTCAGGGTGCATAAAGATAATAGCATCCGGATGGTTAATCGGCATGCCTTCAAGCCCCGGGACGAATTCACTTTCTCCACCATGAGGACCATATCCAATAGTTACCAGGGTATCACCAGTCGCTGAATCTACCGTGCCAAACCATATACCAGCACCATACATATAGTTATGATTACTCCCTTTTGGCCACCAACAACCAAAACCAGTCGCAGCTTGGCCAAACTTACCATAATTGGAGATATACAATTCAACCTGGTTAGTGTCGTGAACCGCCGTGTCAAAGGGTCTACCCCCTCCATTATTATACCTGGCATTTGCTCCCATGAATACTGCTATTGTTAGCAGTACAATCAATACTTTCATACTTCCCCCTCTCTTCTTATTATCATTGGTTAATTTTAGCTGCGAAGTGTGAAAAATATGTGAAAAGAGGGGGAGGAACAAGGAGCGGGTGTCGAAAGTTCAGATTTATGTAGTGGCAGAGCAAATATGTGTCGAGCAAGCCTCTCGATATAACTCGAGACAGGCTCGACCACTACATTACCACCTCATCGCAAAATAACGAGCGATCGTGATAATTTATAATCCGGTGTCTCTACAATTATAAAATACGTTCCCTGACTTAAATCGCGTGTACTCAAAGGAACGATATGCTTGCCCGCAGGTTTGATTCCCCCGTGTATTTTCTTTACCAGTTGACCTGCTGCATTATACAATCTCACTGAAATCAAACCAGACTGCAAAGTCGTGAATGCAATATGCGCATTTCGGGAAGTCGGATTCGGAGCAAGCACAAGGTTTGTCCCATAAAATTCGCTTGATGTCTCCTCTTCGACGTACAAAAACCAATTCATATCATATTGCCACTGTGCCCAATGGTCATTAATAACCAAGCAAGTTTCTGCAGAAGGTGAGGCATCTGCGCCAAAATCAGCCAGCACGACCGCGAATACAAAAGTAAGGGCAGAATCTATTTCAAGATCAAAAGGACCACTTGACATAAGAAACCTTTGATCATCAGGAAGCGGGATTATTGTGTCATAAGGCTCATATTGCCCGTTCTGAAAATTATAGCCGGCAAGAGTCATGTACCGTTCCGCATCGATATTTGGCTCGAAATTCAGCGAAAAGATCTTGAATGCGGTCATACCAAGTTGAGGATTTTCCGATGCATCGCGCCAATCAGGAACACCATCATTATCAATATCCCATCTTTGCATCGGTACATTATTCCAGTAATAGCTGCTGTCTCTTTCATACTGGTCAGGGATACCATCATGGTCTTTATCCTGACCTGTTTCCAGATCAAATGGTGTCTGCAGAAGATCAACACCAATTGCACCAACACTTGACCACCCTGGTTCATAATCATCGCCATCCCATTGATAAGCGAAATTGTCTATCACATACACATTGCCATCGATAAAGTATGGTTGTTCAAGGATTATCGTACACTGATCATCGGCACCTGTTCCTGCTTCATTACCAATATCATTATCCATGCAAATGCCGATATAGCAGTCCTGTAGGTTATGACCTGAAACATTCTTTATCTCATAGGTCATGAATATGACATCCTCAATTAAGCCATCCTGCCATGGATACCCGGTCTGATACATCTCAAGACCGATCGGTCTTGTATCACCCGGTATATGGGCATTAGAGTCACAATCATTCAAGCAGCACCAGGAGTCCTGATGAGATACAGTATCTTGCGGTGCCATGGGTAAGGCAGTATCAGGCGCAGGCCAATTTTCAGGATACATAAAAATTATAGCATCCGGATGGGTCGTTGGCATACCCTCAAGTCCGCATACGAATTCGGTCTCTCCACCATGAGGACCATACCCAATAGTTACCAGAGTATCGCCAGTCGCTGAATCTACCGTGCCAAACCATATGCCAGCACCAAATATGTAGTTCTGACCACTCCCTTTTGGCCACCAACAACCAAAACCAGTCGCAGCTTGGCCAAACTTACCGAAATTAGAGATGCACATTTCGACCTCGTTGATATTGTGTATCTTAATCTCGAACGCTCTACCCCCTCCACTATTATACCTGGTCATCGCGAAAAGTGACCCTATTGCCAAGAGCACTATTGTATATATTTTCATCTCTCCCCCTTTCTTGTAATGATAAGTGTATTATACTAATCGTCAAGTGTGAAAAATCTGTGAAAAAAGGGGGAGGGATAAGGAGGGGGTGTTGAAAACTCAGCGTATCAAAGATTCGTACAAACACACTGTTTCTTGCTGTGGTTCACTATTGAGTTCTTTCTTTAATGACTTTTCGAGTTGTTCAAAATCCTTTATAATGTCTTTATGTCTACCAATCTTGCCATAAGCTGTCATTATTTTACGGTGATATTCTTCGTTAAAGATATCTATTGAAATCAATTTCTTACACAGCGCAATTGCATCTGTATGTTTTTTGTTTTGTATGTAGTAATCAACCAGCATACTGAGACAGTCTTCATACAAGCCATGGTAATAGCGGCGCCGGTCTTCAACCCATGAATCATACCATCCAGGAGCGAAACCATCTTTGTATAGTGAAATTGCTTTTCGCAGCATATGTTCATATTTCTTGTCTGCTTTTTCTGTGCCTTTTGCCCTTTTTACCAGGCTTTCAAATTCCTCAGTGTCAAGGTTGATTAAAACCTCAGGTGATATCTGATAAAACCCTTTACCTGACACAATCAAATCACGTTTCCCGATCTTAACTGATTTGTACATCTGTCTGATGTGCTGTAGAGCTTTGCGCAGACTATCACTGCCACTCTTATGCGATGCTTTGTGCCACAGTGCATCAATGAGCACGTCATGATTGACGCGTTTATTTTTATGGAGCAATAGATAAAAGAATAATTTCTTCGACTTCATTGTCGTCCAGGAAGCCTCGAGTATCTCCTTATCATCAAGTACGACTTTTGGAATTCCGAAAAGATACGCATCCACCCAATGTGCATCAAGCTCAAACTTACCAATCACCGACACTATGTATCTCCGTTCAAAACCTTGCTTTCGAAGCATCTGTAGCATCCACTTATTTTGACGGAATCCGCAAGCCAGCAGATAGTCATAACCTTTAGCGCGGCTGACTACAACGATTTTTTTAAGTCGAGAAAGAGCCTTTGACATTACATCTAAAGAATAATATACATTGCTCAGTTCAAAGTTAATCAAAAAAGCATAGAAAGTTTGCTTAGACCTCCGCGCTATCTCTAATGCACTGACCAGGACTGATTCAGCGTCGCAGTACTTACCCTGCGCAATCCTGATTCGTGCTTCGGTCAAGAGTAATGGAACAGATTGAAGATCGCGCCTGTTTTCCTTTAATAGCCACGTTTTGGCAAGAACCCGTTCTGCAGTGACAAGATCACCCGCCTTGATATTGATATTGCACAACTCTGTATCGGCAGAAATAATCAATGTGACGACACCGAGTTTTTCGTAAATTTCCAAGACTTTGGCAATAAGGTGCCTGGCTTTGTCCAGGTCGCCAAATTCCTCATGGAATAACGCATATCCTTGCCAAATCCTCGCCATCGACCATAGGTCATTGTGACTGCCGCACGTCTTGATTCCGGCATCAAGTATGGCACGTGCTTCGCTTTTGTTTCCCAGAAAAATACTCATCCTGGCTGCATTAAAGAAACCACCACCACAGCCAGGAGAGAAGTGGTCTTTTAACAAATCAGTTGTTTTCATTAGCTTGGAATGTGCTACATTTAGATTTCCCAGGTGAAATTCATTCATTGCGTAATTATTAAGAATGCTTGCCTCAAGTCCCTTATAGTCATCACGGTGTGCTATCTGTAATGCTTCCTGGAAATACGCTCTGGCTTCAGGCAAATTTCGACTAACACCTGCTCGGTACAGAGAACCAATGGAATTCAATATCGAAGCTCTGGTAAGACGCGCATTCTTAGGGCACACATCCAAAGCCTTTTTAAACCATCTCTTTGCGGTAGTCAACTTGTCTTGATTGAGAAGGATCCCACCCAATTTATAAAGGGCATCGGCATATTGCTTACGCCCTTTTGATTTTTTCTTCAGCATATTTGCAGCACGCAAACAATTATTCTTGGCTTCGTCAGAACGGCCAAGATAAACCAAAGCCTCAGCATAATTCATCAATAGTGATGGGCGCTGTCGTCGTACTGATTTCGGTATCTTCTCTATATAAGAACACAGAAACGCACTCCTCCCTTGCCATATTGAGGTAAAACTTATTTTCTCGATGCTTGCAGCTGCTTTATTATACTCTTCTGCCTGCAGAAAAAACCGAGCTGCCTCTTCCAATCTATTGCTTCTGAAGGAAAAATCTCCTACCCGACGGTATAGTCTCTTTTCCTTATTTGTATCACTTAATTTACTGCGCAGGAAATCCCTGAACAAATTATGGAAACGGTAACCAATACCTGGAAGATCAACCAGAAAAGCATTTCTTGTTGTAAGATCTGTCAACAAGACCTTCGAATTATTTCTGTTTGCCACGGCATTACATAACTCAGGCGTGAGCCACTCCAGGATCGAACAGTCCACCAAAAATTGCCTTATATTCTTTGGTTCCTGATCATATATCTCTTGTGCGAAATAATTGAACAAATTGCTCTGCGATTGGTAATAACTATCCAGGATACGTTTGATATACCTTGATGATTTTTCTTTTTTAAAGTAATTAGATGACTGTAGCATCAGGCGCAGACTCGTTGGCCAGCCTTCCAGATGTTCCTCGATCCATTCAAGTTCAGATTCAGACAGCGAGACTGAATACACAGACACAAACAGATCTTTTGTTTCTTCTTTATTAAACTTCAGCTCCTGGCTACCAATTTCAAAGATTTCATCTCGAGCTTGAAGTTGAGCGATTGATAGCGGTGGTCGCACGCGTGAAGAGATTATAAAATGTACCTGCTGAGGAAGGTGATCAAGCAGGTAATTGAGGATTTTGTCAATGTGCTCTGCAGGATAGATCGTATGGTAGTCTTCCAGTATAATGTATAGGTCATCTTTGATAGTCTCAATTATTTCATTGATAAACGTACCCAGGATGAGTTCTAGATATCGTTGTGGGTAATTGAAAAAATGACTCAATGCTTCAGTCTTTTTGCCGAATTCTGGAGCCAACTTCCTAATACCAGCGATCAGATATGAAAAGAATACTGCCGGCTCCGCATCACTTTTCTCCATATGGTAGTAGACATAAGGGATCTTCTTATGCGATAGAAGCTGTGAAAGCAAGGTGGTTTTGCCATAACCAGCGCCGGCGCACACAAGGATAACCTTTTTATTGAGATTAACTACGAGTGCGTCGATTAAACGGCTACGATACAGTACTTTGGTGCGTATCTGCGGCGCCTGCAGCTTACTGAGAAGTACTATGCTCTGTTTCTCATTAACCATACTGTACTATAACCACTGTGATATTTGTGTCAAGCATGCGGCCCAACGATCAGAAATAGCGCTAATGACTCGTTTCATTTCTCGCTATGATACAATAAATATGTGAAAAAACTGTGAAAATCTTACCACCCCCACCCTTCCCTCCCCCTCAAAGAGGGGGAGGAATAAGGAGGGGGTGACGGGGCCTGGTAAATAACGTAATACCAATACACACGCTTTTCCTGAAAGTTTGTT
>JAUWLY010000055.1 GCA_030613445.1 Candidatus Stahliibacteriota bacterium
GATGACATCGCTTCAACAACATCCGCAACAGCCAAGATCTTAGCTTCCGGGAGTATGTCGCTCTTTGTAAGTCCCTGTGGGTAGCCAGAACCATCGAGACGTTCATGATGTTGCAAGACGATATCCGCAATTGGCCAGGGGAATTCGATATCCTTGAGAATATCATAAGCATGTTGCGCGTGGGTTTTTACGATCCGGTATTCAGCGTCAGTAAGGCGCGCTGGCTTAGTTAAAATCTCAGCCGGAATGCTAATTTTACCAATATCGTGCAAGAGTCCTGCTAAACGCAGACCCTCAATTTTCTCCTGTGAAAGATTCATTCTTTCAGCAATCGTACACGCAAGTTTGGTTACATGGCGCTGATGACTTTGTGTAAATGGATCTCGTTTCCCCAAAATCGACGCTAATGCATTGACAGTTTCTCCGAAAACCATTTCCAGTTTTCTGTAGCTGTCCTGTATTTTCTGCTCTGCTCGTTTACGTTCAGTGATATCTTGTGCTACTTCGAGGACTCCAATAACATCTCCTGCATCATCAAAAACTGGTCTATATCTGTTAAGAAAAATTTTCCCATCTAGCGGGGACTCAGTTACCTGCTCCCCACTTATCCCGGTCTTTAATGTTTTGTATCTCATGCAGTCCTCACATGGTTTTTCCCGATCGAATCGCGCCTTATAACAAAGACGTCCCACTGTTTCCTCATCGGAGAGCTTAAGTCTTTTGCTATATGATTTACTTGCCCAAACAGTCTTCATATCCTTGTCTCGGTAAATGATTATATCGAGCATATTATCCAACACTAATTTCTTTGCCTTTTCGCTCTCCATGAATGCTATTTCTATTTCCTTACGTTTCCTGCGGACATCTGCTTCCTGCAGTTCTCTTTCAATCGCTGGAATAAGCCTGGTCAGATTGCCTTTCATTATATAATCTTGTGCACCCAACTTCATTGCTTGTACAGCCAGTTCTTCGCCGATAGATCCTGACACTACAATGAAGGGAATATCGACATTTCTCTCTTTAACCATCCTCAGCGCCTCAAGACCGTCAAAGTGAGGCATAACGTAGTCAGCAATGACTATATCCCATTTTCTCTTATTGAGTGCTGATATCATGGCTGTTTTTGTGTCTACTCGCTTATACTTAGGTTCATAACCGGCCTTTCTTAGATTCCGTATAAGCAACAGTGTATCGTCTTCAGAATCTTCTACTATTAATACATGCAGCGGTTTGGCCACCTAATTTACCCCCATATCCGGAGGTGGTTCATTCAACAAAAGCCAATATAATCCAAGATCCTTCACTGCCCGAGTAAATTCATCGAATTCTACAGGTTTGCGGATATAGCTATTACAGCCATACTTGTAACCATTAATCAAATCCTGTTCTTCTTTAGAAGATGTAAGAATAACCACGGGAATTAATTTCGTCTCTTCCTCTGCCCGTAACTTCTGTAACACCTCCAAACCATCCACTTTCGGTAATTTCAAATCCAGCAACACAACTGCTGGAACAATCCTTTTATCTTTATATGTACCTGTGCCGAAAAGGCAATCAAGTGCTTCCACACCATCATGCACCACTTTGATTTCATTTGTAATATTATTTTTTCTTAAAGCTCGCAATGTTAAATCAACATCATCAGGGTTATCTTCTACTAACAGAATGATTCTATCTTTCACGTAATACCTCCTTTATTTCAAGACGATAACTTAAAGTAAAACGTTGCTCCCTTGCCCACTTCACTCTCAGCCCAGATGCTTCCCCCATGGCGAGTGATTATACGTTTTACCGTAGCAAGGCCAATACCTGTCCCTGCAAATTCCTTATCAGAATGCAGGCGCTGAAAAGAGCCAAACAATTTATCCGCATACGCCATATCAAAGCCAACTCCATTATCACGCACAAAATACGCTTCTTGGTCCTCAATCTTCGT
This sequence comes from Candidatus Stahliibacteriota bacterium, assembly GCA_030613445.1. GTDB lineage: Bacteria > Hydrothermota > Tepidihabitantia > SM23-42 > SM23-42 > JAUVZL01. The sequence continues at coordinate 1,937 of JAUWLY010000055.1, forward strand.
AATACCAAATTCTATTTTTACGCTGGAATGCTTACTCGTAAACTTCCATGAGTTTTCCAACAGATTTTTCAACACAACTGCCAATAGATGCGCATCGCCGTTGGCAATTACCCCTTCTTGGATTAAAAATTCCGCTCTGCGTTCTGGTTTAGTCTTCTCCAAATCCTTTGTGATGGACTTTGCCAATTCAGTTAAATCAACGCGCTCAAGCTTTATTTCTCTGCGAGTTACACGTGAAAGACCCAGGAGATCATCGATCAACTGCGCCATACGTTGACTTGCGTTACGTATACGGTTAAGAGAATCTTTGCCTTTAGAATCAAGTTTACCTGTATAATCTTCCAGCATAATCTTACTGAAACCATTCATTGCCCTGAGCGGTGCTCGAAGATCGTGTGAGACTGAATAGCTGAAAGATTCCAGTTCTTTATTGACAGCAGCGAGTTCGGTGTTGGACTTCAGGAGTCTCGCTTCAGCCCGCTTGCGCTCGGTAATCTCTCTATCCAACTCATCACGCGAGGCAGTTATTTTTTTTAAGTTTTCGGTCATTTTATTAAATGCAGCAGCCAATTCGCCTAGCTCGTCTTTGCTTTTGACCTCAACTTTATACTCGAGATCTCCTTTACCAATTATTTCTGCACCTTTAATTAGTCCATCAAGTGGTTCTGCAATACTTCTAGCAACAAGGAGCGACGCAGTTGTTACAGCAATAGCAAGAATTATCATCAAAGATAGAGTCAAGATTGTACTTAGTCTTTGAAATGCCATTACTTCAGCCTGTGACTCTTCAGCAAGTATAGAAGCAGCGGTGAATATTGAGTGGGATGTTATTAATAGACGAGCCACTAATCTTTCCTCTAGTGCAATAGCAGCATCAATCTTTTCCTGAGAAGCTCCCTCTTGAATAAGTTTTTGTGTTTTTTGGCTACGTTCAGTTATTTTTGTGAATAAATCAGCGAGAGAGGCATAATCAGTACGTATTGATGTCAGTTCTACTTTTGCTGCTTCATCCAGAATCTCCGTCAAAGAATTGTATTTTGCATGCCATTGTTGCTCCATTCGTTCTTCGCGGTGCAGCAAATAGTCATATGTAAGTATGTCAAGCTCTAATATACCTCCGCGCACATCGTCTAGTATATTATGTTTCATGGTTCTTTCTGCTATTCTACCTGATATCACCAAAACCAAAGAAAGGAGGATTACAACCAAAATAACGGAAATCCCGGCACTCATATATAATCTGCTTTTGATGTTCATTCTAACATCCCTTTTAACGAATTATCGTAACCGCCTTTGGCTTAATCTCTTCCAAAGCGTCAAAATAGATATAATCCAGGTAATTGGGAACGTTTGTTGCGTCGGTCAGGTTATTGTCAATTGCCCATCGTGCTTCGTCTTCTAAGGTTATTATTATGGCTTGGTCCAGTATCAACTGAAATTCAAAGTCATCCCAGATAGAAACTACAAACTCCTTATCTAGTTTTAACCGTTGAGAAACGATATTTATTGCTTCCTCTTTATTTTTCTGGATGAATTCCTCTCCCTTTTCAATTGCTTTCAAGAATCTCTTTAAGGTTTCTGGATTATTTTCCATAAAATTCCTGTTAGGTACAAAATAAAAATCTTCCCGAAAAATCTTTGCACCTCTTCCAGGCTGAATACGAACAGCATTCTCGCCCAGTAGTTTCTTGGCGTTCCAAATATGTGGTTCCCAGGTACTGATTGCATCTAGTCGTCCGACTACCAGAGCTTGAGGTAACTCTGATGCTTCTATATCAATGGTCTCAACCTCAGAAAGTTGAAGGCCACTATGAATCAAAAACAAACCTAAGAAGAAGTGTCCGGTCGAGCCCTTGGTTATTCCCACTGTTTTGCCTTTTAGATCTGAAGGATTTTTTATCCCTCTATCCTGCCTGGTAAGTATTTTGACATCGTTATCAGAATAAACCATCGTTGCAATAATAACGTAATCATCCCTATCAAAGCTGTTGAACATAATCGGTGTCTGGGCCACGGTAACCATATCGAGGTTCCCTTCATTCAACATTGTGGCAAGAGCAGTCCTTCCAGAACAAAATTCTTTGATAGTTAAATCAAGCCCTTCTTCTTCAAAATAGCCCTGATTTTCTGCCACCCAGACTGGTGCTGTAAGCAAGCTGGTTTCCACTCCAAGAGTTACCTTTTTAATCTGTTGTGAACAACCGCCAACTGAAATTCCAATTACAACAAAAATAACGGAAATCCCAGCGCTCATATATAATCTGTTTTTGATCTTCATCCTAATCTCCCTCTTAACGTATTATTCCAACAGCTTCCGGTTTAACTTCTTCCAGAGCATCCATGTAGATATAATGAAGATAGTTAGGAATTTTTGTTGCGTCTGTTAGTTTATTATTAATTCTCCATCTTGCCTGGTCTTCAAATGCGACCAACATTGCTTGTTCAAGGATAACGGCAAACTCCTGTTTTAGCCAACTGTAATCTATGTAATGCGATTCATAACCAAATCTCTTCCTCACGAACTCTTTGGATGCTTCAGAATTGTCTTCAATATAATCCTCTGCCTCTAATACTGATTTTATAAAGCGCTCAGCTGCTGCAGGATTGTTTTCTATCCAATCCTCTTTTGTAATTAATACAAAGTAAAAATCAGAATACCCAGGCCAACTTATTGCATTATCTCCAAGTGCTTGCTTCATATTATAAACATTAGGATCCCAAGTAAAACCCGCATCTACATCTCCATTAAGCACAGCCTTAACTATTTCACTTGGTTTTAAATCAACAAGTTCTACATCTTTTTCTGAAAGACCGTTGAATGTTAAAAACAGTCCAAAGGAAAACTCACCACCGCTCTTTTTTGTGACTCCAATCTTTCTCCCTATTAAATCATTTGTTGTTGTAATTCCTTTATCTTTTCGGGCGACTAATTCTTTAACTTCTGCGGTAGCAAGAGTCCCAAATACTCTAAGGTCTGTATGGTCAAAACTATTGCTGACAAAAACAAAATCAGCCGAGGTGGCAATATCAGCTTCTCCATTTATAAGGGCATCAGCACAAGCCTTACCAGATCCATAATCTTTTATTGTTACGTCTAAAGCATTTCCTTCAAAAAATCCCTGATCTTCAGCAACATAAACAAGGGCTCCAACCTCTCCAGCATATGCAGCCAAGGTAATTTTTTCGACAGACCCCGTATATTTTTTAGCTTGTTTTTGAATAAACGAATAAATGCCAATCCCGAGGATTACCACCACACTCATCATAATAATTCCAATTATTGTTTTTTTAGACATCGAGCCTCCTTTTTAAATCAGAAAAAAAGTTGTATTTGTATACGTACCCTGTCATCATTTCTATCTTGAATAGCTGCATTGTTCCATAGATGGCTATAGTCTGTTTGTAATTTCACATGATGACCATTAAAATAGTAGTTTAGAGACATTCCTGTCTCTTGAGGGTCAATAGTATCTGTTCCGAGCGCGCCATTTTTAGAAATCTTTGCCCATCGTCCGGCAACTTCAAAGCGTTCGGGAAAGAGGAAAAAGCCTGTCTGTCCTAAAAAGCCATAATCTATTTCGCCTTTTGTAGAATTATAAGCAATATTTGCTAACGCCAAAATAGAAAAACCGAGATAACGAAACGCAATGTCACCTGTAATCCGAGTCAGTTTATTATTATTGATACTCGCATTACCCATGTCATAAATGGCGGCAGCACCGAGTGCCAGGTTGGGCTTACTCGATTTTTCAAGGTCAGGAAGAAGATAATTGTGTTTTCCCACGATGTTTGCCACAATGCGACCGCCAGTCATAAACTTATCATTAAGGTTGATTTGGTTACGCCCATCTCCATTCACCAAAAATAAGTCATATTCTATATGATCCAAGAAAAAGCTACCATGAACATCCACGCCCGCATCACGCTCAAAGCCAAGGTGATTATTTATCATGGTTCGATCCACAAATTGAAGCGCCCAGGACGGTTCCATATTTTCATGGTCAAAAGAGACCAAAAATTGCCCCATTTTAATCTGAAAATACTTTTTCCATTGCCAGTCTACCCACATATCTCGCAAATTTGCCGTTGTTCCTCCTTGTGTCCCTGGCAATTCAAACATTACTCTAAATTTAAGTTTAGGATCAAAAAAATTGCCAAAAAACCGTATCTGTCCGCGACGTAAGGAAAAGGTATTGGTATTACTCACCCCGTTAGCGACAAGATATTGGTAGTGTGGTTGGAGTAAAAAATGTAATCGTAAAGAGTACTTTCCATCCTTTGTTTTAATATACAATCCATTTTTATAGCCTATTTCTATTGAATCAGTCCACGTTCGAGCATCTGATTGTCCGCGCAAAGCACCGGGCACCAGTATTAAACAACCGCATATTAAACAGAGCACTCGTAGATTGTGTTGAAAAAAGATAGTCAAAGATCGTAAATAACAGTTATTATAATTCATCTTTCTTTTATCTTTCATCATGAACCTCCACATACGCCCACATACCCACATATTTTACGTGAATTCAAACTTTTTCTCCTTGAACAAGCGAACACAGGCAGTGCTGATAATCGGATCATAGAGTTTTCCTTGTTTGTAGGTTATTTCTTTCAGCATTGTCCCCAGGCTATGCGCTGGCCGGTATGGACGGTGGGAAAGCATTGCTTCGGCAACATCAGCAACGGCAAGGATCTGTGCTTCTTGTAGTATATTGTCATCATCTAATCCCTGTGGATATCCAGAACCATTCAGACGTTCATGGTGTTGGAGTACGATCTGCGCGACCGGCCAGGGGAATTCGATATTCTTCAGGATATCATATCCGATCAGCGAATGGGTCTGTACGATCTCAAACTCTGCATCAGTCAGCCTAGCTGGTTTACTCAGAATTTCTGCCGGCACGTGTATTTTCCCAACATCGTGGATTATTGATGCTATTCGAATACCATCTATTTTCTTAAACGATAAATTCAAACCACGCGCTATTGCACATGCAAGATGTGCAACCCGTTTTTGATGACCTGCTGTATAAGGATCTCTCATCTCAACCGCGTATGCCAAAGCTGCAACTGTTGCTTCTAAACCACGCTTTAGTTTATCGAAACTTTCCTTGAGCCGGGTTTCTGTTCTGTTTTTGTAGAGAGCTATTTCTATGGTTGTCTGCAGTTCACGATCTTCAAAGGGCTTTATGATGTACCCATATGGTTCTGTTACTTTCGCTCGAGTAACTATATCTTTGTCTGCATAGGCAGTTAGATATACAATGGGAATATTGTAACGTGATTTTATATATTCTGCCATTTCGATACCATCAATTTGACCCGTTAAAACGATATCAACGAGTATCAAATCCGGTTTGTTATTTTTTAGCATATTTATGGCTTCTTCACCGGTCGAAACAATTTTCATTACCGTGTAACCTAAACTTTGCAGGATATTGCGCAAATCTTCTGCGATAATTCTTTCATCTTCGACAATAAGGATTGAGGAAGAACGTGCAAGTTTGCTTTTTCTCTTTTTCATATAGCATACCTATTGGGGTCAAATCTTGAATAGTGAATAGCGTATCTTCTATGACTCCGCAATATTTCAATGCTAACTGTGTATTTACTATTCAAGATTTGACCCCACTTTTGTATATAGTGATTTGCAGGCTCGTGCTATTACTTCAATAATAGAACATGGATATTTGGGATTATAGTAGGCTATTCCTATTTGTAGGGATAGCTTAAAGTCCCTATTAGAACTCTGGTTATACTTATCGAGGTTCGTTTGAAGACGATAGGTGAGGATTTTATCACTGTCTTTGCTCGCTTCTATAGCAACGACTGCGAATATACTCTCTGCATAGCGGGCGATGACGTCTGATCTTCGGAAGGTTTGTTTGAGGATATTGGCAGTATCAATCAAGGCATTTTCTTGTTCTGCAGAACCAAAAGTTTTTGATATTTCATTGAAATTGCCTATATCCACCAGAAAATACATCATCCCTTTTTCCGCCCGGTTTGCAAGTTTTAAATAATGCTGACTGAGAATAAATAACGATTGTTTTGTGTAAAGACCAGTGAGTTTGTCAACGAGTGTAAGATTGCTGAGTTCATGCTGTAACTCATGTTGCTCGAAAGCATATTTGATTAAATGTCTAAGTTGTAAACTGTCTGTTTTACCCTTAATAATATAATCTTCCGCACCTAATTGTGCTGCTCTTACCGCAAGTGGCTCTTCTTCTGGTGAAGCCAGGACGATGATCGGCACATCAGGCGTCCGCTCATATAGTCTGCTAAACGTATCTTGCACTTGAGAATCAGGTAAAGAGAGGTCAAGCAAGACTATGTCAATGCCACCCGCTAATAATTTCTCCAGAGCGCTTTCTAAGCAGTCAGCGCGTATCAATTCAAATGATGATTCTATTGCGTCGGTGAGCATTTCTTGCATGATATTGGCATCGTTAATATTGTCTTCAATCATGAGGACTTTTTTGATTGAGCCTTCTTTTAATTGGGGCTCAAATCGGTTTTCTGAATCCAGATCTATTATATTCATGCTAAGCACCTATCAGTTCAAAAATCTTCATTTTCAGCGCTTTGATATCTATTGGTTTTGTGATGAATGCAGCGACATCCGAGTTCTTGATTGTGAAGTCATCCTTCATTTTGCTGTAGGCGCTGCATACTATTATAGGGATTTCCTGATTTCGTTGTCGTATCTGTTCAATTGCCTCTATACCGTGCATGTGAGGCATTTTTATGTCGATGATGATAAGGTCAAGGCTTTCGCTTTCGACCAAGTCCACAGCGGTTCTGCCGTCTGATGCCTCGAGTATTTCATAATAATCAGATAGTATTTCATTGAGTAATAGCCTTATCGATTTTTCGTCATCGCACACCAAGATTCTTTTTTTTGCCATCTTATACCTTCTTATCTTTTTCTTTTTTGTTGTTTTCTTCTACCCTTTCTCTGGATTTGCTTTTTACTACCAATTTCGGATTTGTCTAAACCTTGCTCTACCTTTCTGGGCAGAAATACCCGCACTGTCGTACCGACGCCTTCTTCACTTTCAATTTCTATCTTGCCGTTGTGTTCTTCAATTATTTTTATGACAATAGCAAGACCCAAACCAGTACCTCTTTCCTTCGTCGTGTAGAATGGGGTAAGCACATTTTTGAGATCTTCTTTGGGTATGCCTGCACCGTTATCGATAATTTCGGTGATGACCCACTTCTTATTTGACGTAAATTTGACCTTCAAGTGACCATCTTTATCCATAGCCTCCACGCTATTGGTTATCAGATTTATAAATACTCTTCTTATGGATTCTGTTTCTCCTTCAATCACGGGTGTTTTTTCATGTTTTGTCGTCATTTTGATATTCATGTCTCTGACAATTTGATCAATCAGAGACTTCAGGTCTATTTCTGCCAGTCTCGATTCTTTTCTCTTTGTTTTGGCGAAGGCAAGTATATCTTCAATAATATTATTTATTCTATTTGCTCCCTTTGTTATTTCATCGCTATATAGAACGATTTTTTCCTTTTTTTCGGTATTTACCATCAAATGGGCAAAACCGTCAATAGCAGCCAAGGGATTTCGGATTTCATGTGCCACCCAGCTTGCCATTTTGCCCAGATATGAAAGTTTTTCTGCATGTTTCAACTTCTCTTGCAGAGATTTTATTTCTGATAGATCTTTGAAAATCGTAACACATCCAGAAAATCTGCTTTCCACGCCACTTATTGGAGAAATAGAAAACCCGATGGGTATTGATTCACCTTTGTGATTGTATATTGTAACTTCATCTCTGCGTACGGTTGAACCAGTAGCAATTGACTGCTCCATTTTTCTCCAGAGTGCATCAAGCCCTTTTATATTTCTTATATCTTCACCACTTGTTTTATCCTCGCTTAAACCTAAAACTCTGGTGGCTTCAGGGTTGATGGTGGTGATCGTACCATCGTTGTTAATGGCAATTACACCACTTGGAAAATTGTTGATGATTTTCTCAGTGTACCTACGTAAGGCAATCTCTTCCGCAGCGATCCTGTCTACTTCTTTTTTGAGTTCGCGATTAAATATCTCCAGTTCTTCCTTTTTCTTTAACTCTTTACGCGTGGTTGCTGACCAGTAGCTGCTTATCAGTGATATAATGAACAGGAAAGGAACCCGCAACAGGATAACTGGACTGAAGATTGAGATCCCTGGGTTTGATCGATAGATGAGCCACCCGTATATGATGCTTGCCACGATCGCGGTAGGGAGGCTGCCGCCAATATCCTGGCTGACTGATGCGATGAAGATGACGAGGAAATAGATCAGGAAAAAGTCAGTCTCAGCTCCCTGAACAAAATATATGGTCAAAGAAATAGTGATGATATCAAACAAGAAAACGAAGAAAGAGAAAAGCGGTTTAGTAAATGTTTGCTCTGATAAAAAATAGAATACAAGGTTGGAAATCAAATACAAAAGGGCGATGGTATATCCTGGGCTGGGAAAGGCAAGACCCTTTTTTGAATACGTCATAACAAGAACAGTACATAGGATTAGAATAAAGCGCAGGAACAGGAGGGTCTTTTTCTTCATGATATTATGAGGTTGCGGAAGCTGGGGCGTATGCCCCAACTTCCGCGGAGGGAGGTATGAAGGTCATTCATACCGATAGAATCCATGATCAATCGATCACCTTGGTTCGCAATGCATGTCTTACTAACCCGGCGGTATTGGTCACGCCGAGTTTCTTCATGGTATTCAGTCTATGATGTTCAGCAGTCCTTACGCTGATGCCCAACTTGTCAGCAACCTTCTTATTAGAATTGCCTTCAGCAACGAGTTTTAAGACTTCACGCTCCCGGGGCGTCAACCCAAACCTAATTGCACTTCCTCTTTTATTCTCGGCGTTGCTTCTATGCTCAATTAGATTTTTGATGACTTCATTGGAAAAAGACGGAGAGATGTAGATATCTCCTGTCTTGATAGCTCTGATTGCAGAGAATAATTCTGAATCGGCATCTTCTTTGAGCATATAGCCTTGGGCACCACTGGCGAGACACTCATACACGTACTCATTATTCTTATGCATGGTGAGGATGAGGATTTTGATTTTCTTATTGTATTTTCTAATTCTATTAACTACATCAATCCCGTTTATATCAGGCATGGATAAGTCCAGGATTATCATATCAGGATGCATGGTTCGGATTTTCGGAACTATTTGCAGACCATCGCCTGTTTCACCCACGATTCTATAACCCGGATTTTCTTCAATTATACGTCTCAAACCATGCCGGATGATCGTATGGTCATCAGCCAGGAAAATATCATAGATATTAGTCATTCTTGTTTCCTTGTTACTTTCTATTCTAAGGGCTGGAGGGGGTAATGCAATCGAGAGAATTACGTATTTGTCTGTGGGTAGGATTACTGAGGTTTTTGAAAGATGTGAAGTTGCCTGCAAGAAGGGAACAAAGATTTGATCTTCCTCAGCAGTACAGACAGGGGTTCTCCTTTTACAAAGTAGTCATCAGCACCAGATTGGATTGCGTATTTCCGGGCTTCTTGTTTTGCCCAGACAGTGCAGACTATTACTTGAATATTAGGATGGCTTTTCTTCAATTCTCGTGTGGTTTGAGAACCATCCATCCCAGACATACGGACGTCCAT
>JAUWLY010000313.1 GCA_030613445.1 Candidatus Stahliibacteriota bacterium
CTACGGCACTAACTATACTCAGATTTCAATATGTTCTAATGGTTGGGTTGCTCTGGGCACGCAGACAAATGCGGACTGGACAAATAGTAATATCCCGAACGCCGATGGTCCAGGTGCAATGATCGCCGGCATGTGGGATGACCTCGATCCTGGTAATGTTGGCGAAGCGAGTGATGTCTATTATTACTACGATGCAGCTAACCACTGTTTTATCATTGAATACTTCCAGGTTGAGCACTGGCCGGCAGGTAATCATGAAACTTTTGAGATAACGCTATATGACCCAGCGTACTATCCAACACCAACAGGTGACGGTGATATAATTGTACAGTACTTAGATGAGCCTCACCAGGTCGACTTTACTGCCGGTATTGAGAACTATACCCAGAGTCTTGGTATTGAATATTGTTATAATGACATCTACAATCCATTTGTCGTTCAAATTACAAATGATTTCGCGATCAAATATACGACCTGGCCACCTGATCAGAATCCAGGTATTGAAGAATATACACCTGCTTCAGTTTCTGTGCAGAATAGTCTGGTCATTGCGCCAAGCATAACAAAATCAGGCGTCAGTATTTCATACGTGGTCAGTAACAGTGCTTCTGGAGTTGAGGTGAGTATCTACGATGCAAGCGGTCGTTTAGTGAGAATATACGAACGCCTATTTGAGAATAAGGCAAAGATCATCTGGGATTGTCGAGACCAGGTAGGAAACAAAGTAAGCAACGGTGTATATTTTGTTACCCTGGAGTCTGATTCTTATAAAGATGCACAAAAGGTCATTGTTGTCGAGTAGGTTTCACGACTAATACTGTTTATAAGGGGGTGACTGTGTCACCCCCTTATTTTTGATGGAGGCATTATCAATTTCCTATTGACAACCGGGACAATATTTGTATAATTCGCTTATGAAAAAACGTATTTTATTTGTTCCATTAGCAGTGATAATTCTACTCTTAAGTATCTGTTCCAAAGCACCGGTCGTTGAATTTCCAGAACCGACGGATCGTACTGTACTGGCTGAGCTCTTTACCGAAGAGACGTGACCATTTTGCTGGCTCGCGGAGCGAAGCCTTTTAGATTCTCTTTCCTTTTATTATGATACTTTAGCCGTGGTTTGCTATCATGTACATGGTACTTATGAAATACCTGAAGCACGCGAACGTGAGACATTCTATAATGTTGTTCCTACAATACCATATGTGATATTCGACGGTACCGCAGTTGCCTGGGAAGCGAATCCCAATAATTACGACAGTGTATACACATTATACATTGAAGCTGCTCGTAGTGAAACACCATATTATAATTTATATATTGATAGTGCGTTTGTGGGACCATCGACCGGAAGGCTTAATCTGAAAATTGTGGCTGTAGATAGTATACCTGATGATGAAATTGTCGTATATATAAATGTCCTTGAGGATAGTTTACCCGATACGGGCATCCCCGGTGTATTTTTGTATCATGTCTGTAGACAACAGTTTTCTTTTCCCTTAGAAATCGCCTATCCTGATACATTTGATACGACTATTACTTTTTCACACAGTAGTCAATCCGATAAGATGAAAACAGTTATTTTTGTACAAGATATAGATACAAAGGAAGTAATGCAATCAATAATCAGTCCTTTTGAGGAGGAATAAAATGAATAAATTAGCATTTATTTTGTTGATACCATTAATATTTGCCTTTGCCGATGAAGAGGAAGTAATGGATGCCCCTGATTTCACGCTTGAAGATGTTGACGGCAATACGGTTTGTCTTGATTCGCTCCTTGCCAACGGGCCTGTCTTTATGAGTTTCTGGGCTTTGTGGTGCAAGATGTGCATTAAAGAACTCGATGCGCTTAAGCCATACTATGCTGAGTTTGATTCTATGAGTATAAACCTGCTGGCGATCAGTGTTGATAAGGCAAGAAGTGTACCAAATGTAAAACCTTTTGCAAAGAGCCATAAGTGGAAGTACATAATTGTTATGGATCCGGAGGATATCCTGCGCGACCTGTACAATGTACAAGCAATGCCGTCGAGCTTCATAATTAACCAAGATAAGCAGATCGTTTTTACCCATATGGGTTATAAACCGGGTGATGAGGAGGTTCTTATTGAGACGATGCGTGAGCTGTTTGTTGAAGGGAATGATGAAACTGGCGAGTAAAATTCTGTTGCTGCTTGCTATATGCGGTATGCTCGCAGGAGCAGATCTGCGGATCACTGGCGCAAATCATGCCGAGTACTGGGTATTCGTGGATAACAAGTTAGATAGTCTCAACTATAAAGAACACCTGACTGAGAAACTGAAACTCAAGCTTCATTACAAAGATATTATGGTTAAAGGCGTTTTCTTTTTCTGGGATCCATCAATAGCTGTACCTGGTTCACTCCAGTATATTGACTTTACTGCACAATACAGAAAAGACCCGGTGAGCGTGGTCTATGGCACATATTACCCGACATTTGGCAGGGGTCTTGTGCTCAATCAATTCCTTGACGAGGATTTTAATAATGATAATTCTTTGTTCGGGTTAAAAGTTGATTTAAAGTTTTTTAATAGCAGGTTAACACTACTTACTGGCAGACCAAGAAACATCTTCTTTGAAGAACTCGCCTATTCAGTGAAGAATGATACGACTGATCAAATCAGAGGCGCAAATTTTGAGATAAAAGTGCCGATATCCAAAAAGCGTGTTAATATTGTCACTACGTTTGCGGGTCGCTACGTACGAGTGAACCGGGTTTCAGATATGACGCCTCAGGCATTTACTGAATTATTCGGTGGTAATATTGGATTGACTATTGGACCCTGGGAAAATTATTTTGAATACGGCAGGCAATGGGGGACACAACCCGTTGTCGGAGGTCGGTTAAAGGGCGAGGGGTTTCTCTTTACTACTGGTCTTGCCATCTCTGGCCTGGGTATATCATGCCAGTATATTGATTATAAAGACATCGGTTTTGGCGGTCCTGGATACCGTTACAATGAACCGCCCACACCAATAAAATCAGGTGTGTCAGTGAACCGCGGGATTGATGAGATAGGTTATGGTACGACAATTATTGCTTCACCATTTGATTTCATCTCGCTGGAGCTGAGTAATAATAAGATATCAACCCATGAGGCATCAATGGGTATGTTCGAGGAATTAATAAAACTCGACGATGATATGGACGGTGTACTTGAGCAGATCGCCAAGATCACTACGCACCCGAGTTTTGATATGGAGATAACAGTGGGGATCGAAAGGGTGGTCAAGCAGGGGATTGAGTTACCTATACATGAAAAAATAGAAACCAAACCTTATATTGATTTCACTTATGATTTCGGTTCGTTCTTTATTGAAACTGGTTACGAACACAACTTCGTTTCAAGTGATACGAGTGATTATTATGATCACGATGCTTCTTTCTCAGTGGGGAAGCCGGAGATGTTTGAGCTCTCGGTACGCTATGAAAGACGCAGCCGCGTTCCGCCCGATTGGTTGATACCCAAAC
>JAUWLY010000241.1 GCA_030613445.1 Candidatus Stahliibacteriota bacterium
TTTAAATGGGATGTCACACCCCAAACAACCCTCAATTCAACTATATATCCAGCCTTTGCCCAGATTGAATCTGATCCATATACTTTAAATCTATCCCAGTACCCAGTATATTTAAATGAACGAAGGCCATTTTTTATTGAGGGAACAGATATTTTTCGGCTGTCTGATTTTGGTCCTCATAATGATTTTTTTCAAACATTGGATATCTTTTATTCCCGTAAGATTGGCAAGTCAATGAACGGCGATGCTGTACCTATAATCGGTGGATTAAAATTAACGAACAAATCAAAAAATTGGAATATTGGCATGCTCGGTTCTTACACAGGAGAATATACAGGAATCATTTATAATGACACTATTTTTGAGCCTAACCGGGGGTTTGGTGTAATAAGGGCAAAGCACAAGGTATTCGAAACTTCAGATATCGGCATGCTCTTTAGCGGAACAATGGCAGACAAAGATGATTATAACTATTCATTCGGGCTTGATGGAGTATATCGTAAAGGAGCCAATCAACTGATTGTTCAAGGCGCATTGAGTGATAAATCTGAAAAAAGAGGTTGGGCAATGTCTTCTGGATATATGGGTTATATGGGTAGTTTTAGAACCCGTGCTGCAGTTGAGGTTGTACACGATTCTTTTGATGTTGGAAACATTGGTTTTGTTCCCTGGGCCGGAAGGAAGAGATTTAATGTTTCTTGTGGTCCTTATAAAACATATCCTAAAGGTTCATTTAGAGACTTGTATTTCGGTCCTGGAATTACCATTATGCAAGAGCCTGGTAATACAAACTGGTCAAAATTAGGTAGTATAGAGATCAATCCTAATTTTCGTAATAACTGGGGTGTTTATGCGAGTGCCACAGCTGGGCCTTATTATGAAGCAGATACAAATTACTTTCATCGCAGTATTTATTTTAATACTTGGGGTCCGCTTTTTGGTAACTATTTCCTTTTCTGGTGCAACTATTCTTACGCGTATAATTACCGGCATGGATTTTTGGCTTACCAGGGTGCAAATTCTTTAACCCTCCACTACTCAGTAATGCAACAGATGCGGGTTGGTCTTAGATCTAATCTGTGGATTGAATGGGATACGCTCAACACGATTATGGCGATAACACCACGCCGTAGACCTTATATAGAATATAGATTCAATGCTGGTATGAAGTTGGATATTTTCAGTGAATTTGTAATGGAGACACCGGGCACAGATTTTGGCGAAACTAATCTGTATTCAGTTCGGACCGGTCTGCTCTTTTCCTGGAACTTCTCACCAAAGTCGTGGTTTTATATTGCACTGAATGATTATCGCGAACAGGATCAGGGTGAAATAAAGCCTCAGTACTTTATTGGCGCAGTCAAGGCAAAGTATTTGTTCTATTTCTAAAATGGTCTATCTATACTAATTTGTTCTTTACCAGGAAGGCTTCTGTAGTGGTCGAGCTTGCTCGACTAACATCTAAGGTAGTTTTCTGAGATTGCTTCCCGTTCAATGCACTCAGGGAATTATTTGCTTCTTTGCACCAATTTTAATCGATATTTTAGGTATTTACCCCGTTTAGATAGCATCCCATTAGATAACAGTTAACTAATGGGATAAGAGTATCTAACGGGGTTTAGGTATTTTGGATTTTACCCAAGCTCGTTGTAAACGAGCTGGGTTTAGGTATTTGCATTTCACCCCTTGACAAATCGGAAAATATCATTATAATAAGATAGACCGACCGTCGGTCTAAGGAGAATATTAATGACCAGAGAAATTAAAAAACCTGAAATTAGAAAGAATGAGATAATTAATGCAGCTCGCAAATTTTTCTATCAAAAGGGTTATGAACAAACCTCGATACAGGATATTATCAATGACCTGGGCATTGCCAAAGGAACATTTTACCACTACTTCACTTCGAAAATAGACCTGCTCGACAAACTGACTGACCAAACGACTAATGAAATATACGTTTCACTCAAACCAATTGTTGAGTCGGATATGAATGCAATTGATAAGTTTAATGCCATTTTCAAAGCAGCAAGTACTATGAAAATGGCAAATATCGATGTCTTTGTGGTAATAATAAAAGTACTATTCAAAGATGAAAATACGATCATCCGAGAAAAAATGTATCGAAATAGTATTAAGAAAACCACACCTCTATACTCTACAATTATCAAGCAAGGGATTGCCGAGGGGGTATTCGATGTTCAATCCCCGGATGATGTAGCAGAAATTCTGATCCAGATCGGGACAAACCTGAATGAAACAATTTGCAGATTATTTCTTGCTGAAAGGAAAGACCCGGATCATCTGGTGCGAACCATGGTAAACAAGCTTAAAATATACCAGGATACTATCGAACGTATCCTCGCTGCACCAAAAGGTTCAATACAATTTTATATTCCGGGAGAATATGAGAATATGGTTAGAGAGTTTTATAAGAAAATCAAGGAGGATGTATGAATCACTTCACTAATTTACTCAAAACAATATCCTGTACTGCAGTCGTATTATATGTATTAGCCATTAATTCCCGATTACATGCACAGGATATGACCGCACATGAAATCATAAATATTATGACAGAAACCATGAACCCTGATCAATCCCAGGGCAAAATGAAGATGACTATTGTAACCACTTCTGGACAAGAACGCACATTTGAATACGAGACATTTTCCAAAAATCAGGGCGAAAAGAGTTTAATGAAATATGTGAAACCAACCAGAGTAAAAGACCAGTCAATACTCATGCTCAATAATGCTGATGATATATGGGTATATTTTCCACGCACAAAACGTGTGCGCAAGCTTGCTACACATGCAAAGAAACAAAAGGTTGAAGGCAGTGATTTTTCTTATGAAGATATGGGTGCATCAAATACATTTATTGATGAATATGATGCAATACGGCAAAATGATGAGAAAAAAGAAGGCAGGCAATGCTACAAGCTTGAACTCACGCGTAAATCTGAAAGTTCTGCAAGCTATTCAAGGATTGTGATGTGGGTGGAAAAAGAATATATGGTTCCACTTGTGATTGATTATTATCACGAGGATGATCCCAAGCTCTGGGAAAAACAACTAATATGCAGTGATATTCAACTCATTGATGATATCTACACCCCTATGAAATTTGTTATGTATAATAAACTCGATAATACACAAACGAGTATGGAGATAATCGAGGTCTCGTATAAGATCGATTTACCCGACGATCTATTTACTGAACAGGGAATGCAAAAATGAAACACTTAACTCTTGCGTCTTGCATCTTGCTTCTTGCCACAACCGTGGCATATGCGCAGGTAGATGTGTATGGATATTTTGAACCTCAATTCTCAGGCATGTATTATGATTCGGCTTTTTATCAGATGAATTACAACAAGCTGAGAATCGATTTTAAAAGCACCGCGGTCAAAAATATTGAATTCGGTGCAAATGCAATCTATCTACTTTATTTTGGTAAAAAAGACTGGGATATCCTCGACTTCTTACCTGGACACATCGTTTCTATGATTTCTCCTGAAATGTATCCTTATTATCAATTGACATTCAAGGATACTCTTTTCCTCGATAATGCCTATGCACGCATCAATTTTCGGCGCCTGGCATTGACGATTGGCAAACAGCAGATATCCATTGGTACAGGATATTTCTCAAATCCAACCGATATTCTCAATACAAAAGATGCACTCGATCCAACATACGAACAACCCGGACACAATGCCATTCGCCTGGATATATATATGGGCAACCGGATGAACCTTATGGGTCTTTATACACCGATTGCATCTGACTGGGAGAATTCAGGCAAATTAGTGCGCGCAAAGATCGGCATTGGCCATTTTGATTTCTCTGTAAGCGGACATGAGTACCAGCACACAAGTACCAACTTTTATACATTTCAGCAAATCCGGGAACGCAGAATGCTCATCGGCGCAGATTTTGTCGGGGAATTGCTTGGTCTGGGTATTTGGGGAGAGGGTATTTATAATTTCATAGAAGATGATGATGAGGATTTTTATGAATTCATTGTCGGCACAGACTATACTTTTGAATCTGGACTCTATGCAATGCTCGAATTTCATCGTAATTCTCTTGGCAAATCAGATTATCAAAACTACTTTCTCAATGACTGGATGCGCTTTATTACTGGTGAAACAAAGACTATTTCTCAAGACCAGATGTATGGATTTATTCAGTACCCTTTAACTGACCTGATAAGTATTGGCAGTTCAATCATCGTGAGTGTCTCAGATAAAAGTGTAGCATTTGTACCGATAATAAACTACAGTCTCTTTGAAAATGTTGACCTCACGCTTATGGGTAATTTCTATGTAGGTGAAGAGGGAAAAACCTTTAGCAGTTCACTGGGTAATGGTGGCTTTTTCCGCGCCACTGTGTATTTCTGATGATTTCTGATAAATCAGAAATCATTGATTACGGTGATAAAACGGAGATCCCTCATTGCTTTGCAATATCGGGACACTGAATTTTTTAATTTAAATCAGAGATTTAGTAAAAATTCGTGGATTACAGTGATTTGACAACAAAAAAATATTTTTTCAGAGTGTATGCGTTCGTATATGATCATTGAGAATGTAGTGGCAGACCTTGGTCTGCAAAGTATTAAATGTCGAGCAAGCTCGACCACTACACAATGGAGGATAGAATCATGAGAGAAAAATTGCTTAAAAAATGGGCACACTTTGCGGCGACCCATCCCTGGCGGGTAATTATAGGATTATTTATCGTAACAGTGTTTGCTCTTATTTCAGCATCACGAATAAGAATGGATATGCGCTGGTCTGATTTGCTGCCAATGCATGATCCTATGGCGCAGGAATTTGATAGAA
>JAUWLY010000227.1 GCA_030613445.1 Candidatus Stahliibacteriota bacterium
TATGCAAAAGGAAATAGAAATAACCGATCTACCTTGAATATTGCGAAACGATATTCATAAATTATATTACACGGGATTATACGGGATAAAGACGAACTTAAGAAGCTAAGACATCAGAAGTTCTGAACTTCGTAACCTCAAAACTTCAAAATACGATGGGCCCTATTAAATAACGTAACAGAAATGCTCATGCTTCTTTCAAAAGTTTATTTAACGGGGCGGGCGTAAACGCCCTACTGCTTATTCTTGGTCTAACGGGGTTGACATTTATTTGCATTCATTTATAATACCCCATGAAAATACTGGTAACGAGTGCTTTGCCCTATGCAAATGGTAATATACATCTCGGTCATATTGCCGGTGCATATTTACCGGCTGATATTTATGTCCGTTATCAGCGATTGAAGAACCGGGATATAGTTTACATATGTGGCACTGATGAACATGGTGTTCCGGTGACAATTAGTGCGGAGAAGCAAAACAAAACGCCGAAGGAGATTGTCGATCATTATCACCGATCAATAAAAAATTCGTTTGAAGATTTTGGAATGACATTTGATAATTTCTCACGTACAACACTGCCCATCCATCATCGAATGGCTCAGGATTTTTTCTCAAAGATATACAATAAAGGATTTATATACCTCAAAGAAACGGAGCAATTTTATTGTCCAAGATGTAGTCGTTTCCTTCCGGATCGTTACATCATAGGGAAGTGTCCGCGTTGCGCTGTAGATGGCGCTAAAGGAGATCAATGCGATAGCTGCGGTCGTTGGCTTGAGCCTTTTGAACTCATTGAACCAAAATGTCTGATTTGCGGTGAAGTTCCACAAAAGAAAAGAACCAAACATTGGTACTTCAAACTTACTGCATTCCAGGATAAATTGACTGAGTGGATTAACGCGAAGACTAACTGGAAAGAACATGTCCTGGCTTTTGTGAAAGGTTGGCTCAGAGAAGGGCTCCAAGATCGTCCCATAACAAGAGATATGTCCTGGGGTGTTCCGGTACCGCTTGATGAAGCCAAGGGTAAGGTACTGTACGTCTGGTTTGATGCACCGATCGGCTATATTTCTTCAACCATGGAGTGGGCAGAAAAAAAAGGCGACCCTGATCTGTGGAAGGAATATTGGTTGAACAAAGATACCAAGATCGTGCATTTTATTGGCAAGGATAATATTGTTTTCCACGCTTTGATCTGGCCAGCTATGCTCATGGCGTATGGCGATTATGCGCTGCCTTCAGATATACCAGCTAATCAATTTCTCAACCTTGAGGGTGACAAGTTTTCAACATCAAAAGATTATGCGATATGGTTACCTGATTATTTAAGAGATTTCAAAGCCGACTCTTTGAGATATACGCTCACGCGCAATGCTCCAGAGGCGCGCGATACTGATTTCACATGGCGGGATTTTCAGGCATGGCACAATAATGAACTAGCTGATAACCTCGGGAACTTTGTTAATCGCACATTGACCTTTATTAAGAAATATTATGATTCTTCAGTGCCGACCGCATCATCGTTCTCTGAGCATGACAATAAAATCCTAGATATTCTGCATAAGGCACCGGCAAACATTGGTGAGAAGATTGAGAAGTTTGAGTTTAAAAATGCTTTGCATGAAATAATGAAGATAACTCAGGAAGCAAATCGTTATTTTGACCACGAGGAACCCTGGGTAACACGTAGAACTAACCCTTTAATCTGCGAACGGACAATGTATGTGTGTATGAAGATTGTCACGTCGCTTTCAGTTCTTGTGGAACCGTTCTTGCCGTTTACCGCGACTAAGATAAAGAAGATGGTTAATTTCATCCCGCAGCAATGGGATGAAATCAGTGCGCCAGATGTCGCTCCGACAATCGGTAAAACTGAAATTCTCTTTCAGAAGATCGATGATAAGGTCATTGAGATCCAGGTCAGCAGACTAAAGAAAAGAGAAATATCGGTTGAGGAACTCGGCAAGGTGGTTTTGAAAACCGCCAAGATATTGAAAGCTGAGATGGTTGAAGACAGTGACAATCTCATAAAGTGCACGGTTGAAATCGCCGATAAGCAGCGTCAAATAGTGGCGGGTGTTGGAAAGGCATACAAACCAGAAGAATTGATTGGTAAAACTATTGTCGTCGTGGAGAATCTGAAACCAGCAAAGGGCCGGGGGGTTTTATCCAAGGGTATGCTTCTCGCTGCCGATACCAAAGAAGGTATTGTGCTTCTGACTACGGACAAACCAGTAGCCTCCGGAGAGATCGTGAGGTGAAGAAACACGAGGGTATTTTGATACCCTGATATGGTCGATACCCACTGTCACTTAATAGATCCGCAATTCAACAAGGACTTCGATGAGGTCTTACAGCGTGCTCAAAAGGCTGGTGTTAAGAAAATAGTGAATGCGGGGTATGATGTAAAAACAAGTCAGGATGCAGTTAAACAGGGACATCGTTATGACTGGTTGATGCCGGCCGTAGGGATTCACCCTAATGAAGCAGCTGAACAGTCGCTTACCGAGATGAGTAATATCATTGATGTCGCACAGAGCAATAAAGTCTGTGCCATTGGTGAAACTGGCCTTGATTACTACCGGGATTTTTCGTCCAAAGAAGCGCAGCAAGAACTGTTTCGTAAACATATCGGCCTTGCGCGCAGTAATGATCTTCCTCTGCTTATCCATACTCGGAATTCAGTTGATGACGCGATTAGCATATTGAAGGAAGAAGATTTTCATTGTGGTGTTTTTCATTGCTACAGCGGTACGTATGAACAAGCAAAGAAGATACTTGGCATGGGCTATTATCTGGGCTTTGGCGGCGTCCTTACGTTTTCCAAACGGACACGAGATGTCTTCAAGAATTTGCCAACCGACAGAATCCTCTTGGAAACCGACGCACCGTTTTTATCTCCGTCCGGCCATCGGGGTCAAAGGAATGAACCTGCCTATATCCTCGAGACCCTGAGTTTCGCGGCTGGCACCCTGGAGATGCTACCTGAGCAGCTGGAAGAGATTTTAGATGCCAATGTAGCAAGGCTTTTCCTTTTTTCTGTGTGAACACCCACTCGTTATGAAGCATTTTCATGCAAAAAAACGCTTCAGCCAGAATTTCATGAAAGGAAAGAAGATTGTTAAAAAAATAATTGATTGTGCTGACATTGTTAATGAAACAGTTGTTGAAATCGGTGCAGGAAAGGGTATTCTAACAAAACTCATAAGTGCGTATGCCAAGATCGTTTATGCAATTGAACTTGACCGGGGACTGATCAGTACTTTAGAAGAGCTTGATTTGAGCAATGTCAAAATAGTGAACAAAGATTTCTTGAGATTAGATTTGAGGGATTATGGCAACCCAGTGATTGTCGGGAATATCCCGTATTCGATAACCACCCAGATTTTTGATAAACTCGCACAGCAGAAAGGAACTTTCAAGTGGGCAGTGCTGACAATCCAAAAAGAATACGGTGCGCGGCTGTTTGCAAAAACCGGTTCTGCTGAGTATGGTCCAGTGACCCTTTTCACGGGTTATCATTTCCAGGTGAAGAAACAGTTCGCAATCCCAGCACGTTTCTTTTCACCGCAGCCTAAGGTTAGTTCTATAGTTGTCAGATTGACGAGCAGAGCAAATCCTTTTCGCCTGAAAGATGAGAAGGTATTTTTTGAGATGATCAGGGGTATATTCTGTTACCGTCGAAAGTACATGAAGAATGCGCTGATGAATTATCTTCACGATATTCCTCAGGGCCTTGATAATAGGTTGTTGCAGAAACGACCAAGTGAGTTGACCTTACGTGATTATTACACTGTGTACTGTAACTTGTAGAATAGATGCATAAACACCGAGTGTATATAAGAGACATCGCGGATATCGACGACTCGCTCGTCGAAATATTCGACAGCTCAGGGCTCACCCATTTGGCAAAAAAGAAGGTTTTTGTTAAACCCAATATGCTAAGACCAGCAGAACCTAAAGATGGAGTTGTGACTAACCCGGAAGTAATAGCTCATGTCGTATCTTTTCTCGTGAGGGCGGGCGCTGATGTTACAGTCGGCGACAATCCGGTTCCAAACAAAGATTGCACAGAACTTGACATTGCTGAGCGATGCGGTTTTCTTGAAGCGGCTCAAGGTAGATTCAAAAGCATCGGGAAATATTCCAAGCGCATCAGACGACCAAAGAGCAAACTCAAGGAAGTTTACATTTCAAAAGAGATTGCTGATTGTGACCTCCTTATATCCTTACCGAAATTCCGCACACATGACTTAACGACCATGACCCTTGCGGTGAAGAACCAATTCGGTATTATTCCGGGTGGACTAAAACCCTATATTCATTCAAAGTTCCCTAAGATAGATGACTTTAGCAAAGTTTTGCTGGAAGTTTATGACCTTCGCCCACCGGATCTCATTATTATGGACTGCGTCGATATTGTGGATGCACGGGGTAGAAAATTCTCACCTGGGAAAGTCATTTTTGGTGTAGATGGTAACTCAGTAGATTACACGTGCGCTCAGATAGCAGGGATAAACGCGGATAGGATCCCGACGCTCAGGCTTGCGCGTGAGCAGGGGTTGTTCGACCCGAAAAAGGTCGAAATCCGCGGTCAGGTTCAAGTAATAAGAGGGTATGCAGTGCCATTTCGTTTTCCTCTCAGATCCGCGATAGTCCAGTCGCTTGCTCAAGTACTTTACCGAATCTGGCTAGCGCGGACGCCAATTATTAATGGACCCAAGTGCACGGGTTGTCGTTTGTGTGAAGATGTTTGTCCAACACACTGTATTAGACACAGGTACATTGATTACAAAAAATGTATCAAATGTTATTGTTGCGTAGAGATTTGTCCAAACCAAGCGATGAAAACAAAATTCCGACTTTAAGACGCAGAAATCGCAGAAAATCCACAGAAGCCACTGAGATAATGCGCCCATTCTGTTAAACAAACTTTCAGGAAAAGCGTGGGTATTGGTATTACGTTATTTAACAGGACCCGTCACCCCCTCCTTATTACTCCCCCACTATGAGGGGGAGGGCAGGGTGGGGGTGGTAAGATTTT
>JAUWLY010000096.1 GCA_030613445.1 Candidatus Stahliibacteriota bacterium
CATCAAAGTCCAGGATGATGAAACATCGTCATTTGCCAAAGTGATAATACTGGATTAGTTAGACTAAACTCGAGCTACGGTAACAGAATGAATTTTTTGGTTTTTCGCACACGGTCTGCATTAAGCTGGACAAAATAAACACCTGCCGAGACCGGGCGACCGGTTTGGTCAGTACATGACCATTTCACCGAAGTAGGTAGTAGGCAGTAAGCAGTAGGCAGTAAAAGATTTTTGACTAATCTACCAGTGGCATCGAATATTCTGAGCGAGACATTTTTTGCTGATGGTGCGAGTCCAAATGCGATATTTACGCTTTTGTATCCGGGGTTCGGGTATACAGACAAATAGGTATGTCCCTGAAGGCCTTGATATTCGTGTTCTTCGATGCCCGGTGCACTGCCGAAGAAGCGCATGATCGAATCGAGCAATGCGGCACGTGTTGAAGGTGCTGTTGCATCATTGAGCAAACCCAATTCAAAATCAGTGCCAACCGTCCGATAGATCCCAGCATCATGCGCCACTGCGCAATAGTAATTATCATCTTGGTCTCGAAAGATTGCATAGCCATTACCAGTTGGTTGAATATTATCCATGTACCAGTTCTCACCACCGTATTCAAAATACATCCCATTTGTGAACGTGCCGGTTTGACCAGCGAGAGGTCCCAAGTTGGCAAGACTCCAGGATGTACTATTGATGCCGAATAAGCTTCCAAAGTTGTGTCCATTGAAGTAATGGGGATCGATGAACCAGGCTGAACTTCCTTCTAAATACACTCTTCCGCCACTATTCAAATAGTCGGTAATCACGATTGCTTCTGCGCTACCTTGAGTAATCACATGTCGATTAGAATAAACCCCCAGGCAGATAAAGAGTGTTTGATATAGATTGAGATGCGAGGGCACGGTTGTTCCATAATCACCGTCATAATTGAGCGTCTTGAGTATTGAGTCGATTTTCTCGCCAGGGGTGGGTGTAGGGTCAAGGTTCCAGACAAAATAGTTCTTCTGACCGACAATCAGTGAAAAATAGAACCTCGCATTGCAGTAGTTGGAAACGACCGATAGATTGAACTCTATGACCGTACCTATGGACACGAATGAGTCAACGCAAATTACAAATGGATCGGAACTGTTGCTCTGGGTGCTATCAGTACCGATATGCCCAAACACTGCAGTACTGTCAATGATGACGACCTCGTATGAATTAGTACGCAGGACTGCGCTTACACTATCAGCAGCAGCATCTCCTTGGTTTTGTAGGGTTATTACAACATCAACTGTTTCGGCAGGTTCCAGTATATTATTGCCGTTGCCACCGCTTATTACTGCCGATTCAAAAGTGAATTCAGGTGCGTAAATAACTTTACTGAACTCAGATATCCAAACCGAGTCATTGATGTCCTGACAGGTCAGGATAAAGTCAATATAGTGCTGATTCGGAGCAGAATGCGGAACCGCAAAATTGTATCCATCCGGACCAGTGAATGCGGTATCGCCACTTAAGATATCGCCGAAGTCCTTGACTGAATCAGTAATAACGATATAGCCATCATTAGACCTCAGTGTTCCAGTAATATTTACCGCAGTGCTCTGTCCCAGATTGAGGACGGAGAGGGGAAGCTCGATCTCTTCGGTGGGGTTTATTTTGCCGTCATTGTTCCCATTGATCGAATCGTTAATATATGAATCGAGGTAGATCACGTAAGAGGCAGTGTGGATTACGCGCATGCTATTTTCATAAGGTTGGAGGTTCTTGCCGGTTACAGTTATGAATATAGTATCGTCGACCACCTGGGGTGTAATATCAAAGGCTACATGGCCATTGCTATCCGTTGTGTCGAGCGCATAGACGGTACTGTCAAGTTTGCCGCTCAGGCAGACCACTCCATTTTGGATTGGGGTTCCATTGACAGCATCAGTGACACTGACTGTGACGTGTGCGTAACCAAAGGTCACAAAATCAGGATGGTTAACTGCGAGAGAGCAAGGTGTGTCGGTCCAGATACGCATTTCCGGATCACCCAGGGTTGTGAAACCCAGGTATTCATACAGTCCTCCTGAACCGGGATAAAGGTCGTAGACATTATACCTGCCTCCCTCACATGCTTCTCCAAAAGTCTCAGCACCGTCACTAAAAAGCGATTTGTAAAAACCTTTTGCTACTGCACTCCTCAAATGGGCGCCGCCGCCAATGACAGTTGTCGTGGCAAAATATCCTGCGCCACCTCTTGAAAGCGTCGGTGTGCCGGTGAGCAACCAGCGTTCAGCAGTTGCTGGTGTTGAACCTGTACCCATACAACAGCAAGTAATCGACATCACGATCGGTAGCTTTGTGCCGTTTTGTGTTGCATCAGGATTCACGTTAAAAGGGGACCACCAATTATTTATTGCTGAGCCTCGGTACATAAAAAAGGCCCGTCCCTCGTACGCGGCGTCGAGGAGGTCATTTACATTGTTCCCATATATGTCACTAAAAGAGTCTATTTTCACAAACCCATTGTTGACCATTAAATCTGCTGCAAAATGCAGGTCTGACCAGTATATTGAATCATCAGGAGGATCATAGTCCTGGCGGACCATAAGGCACGCTTTTTTAAACCAAAGCGTGTCTTCCCGAAAAGGATGTCTTTCATAAGCAAGAATTTTGTTGACCACTGTCAGTGCTTCAGTTGTATTATGCACAGTAAGTCGTCCAGACAGTATCTCATTGTGTATGCCACCCTGCATATTAGTATAGTAATTGTCTGAGTAAGTGCCACTTACTGTGGGCAAAGGGATGTAATTGGGCGCACCGACCAGGAGTAAATATTCAGGTCGTATAGCCCAGTTATTGTAGGCATCGAGGATGTAGTTTCTTATTTGAAATGCGCTTGAACCGATATCTGATAGTTTCGTAACTTTGGATTTCATGCCCTTGAGGTATTTCCACTCGGCAAGGGGCAATACAGCATCGTAAAAATTGTCGTGCGTAATGATAAGATAGCGCGCGCCTTCCTGAGCGAATACCAGTGTCTGGAGACTAATCAATAGGACAACGACTTGTCTTAAGGTCAAACTCATAATATATTATAACTCTTATGCTACTTAAGTCAAGATATGATATTATCTAGTACTTGTGCCGTTCCAAATGCTGTGTTTTAGTTTTTGCTGGAATTTCAGAAAACTGTAGTGGCAGACCTTGGTCTGCATTGTTAGTCGAGCAAGCTCGACCACTACGGAATTCGAAAAGTCGAGCATTAACGATTTGAAACGGTACTGGCAATCCTTGACACTAACTTTTTCCAGATTATAATGGGTCGTGGATGAGATTCTAAAGAGTCTTAGGACTGTAGTAAAAGGTATCAACAAATTTATCAAGTTATTGAATACTTATGATAAAATCAGGTCTGGACCAGTAGACAATGCCTATTTGCTTGAGAAAAACCTGCAGATGATTGAAGGACGTCTGTCCGAGTTGGCTGTAAAGGAATTGATTAAAGACCTGACTGAGTGGTTGGTTAGTGAAAAGAAAAAGATCGATGGTTTCAAGGAAGAATTCAGGATCAAATTTGGTCAAGAGCTGACCGCGCTCTTTGCTCAAGAGGGTAAAAAAATCAGAGGTCAGTATCCGATTCTTCGGATGGGGATCTACACCCTCAAAATTGATTTCGAGTTTGGCTCGGTCGATTTGTTCTTCGGTCCTGAAGTTGAGAAAATAAAGTCAAAGATCCCGCTCCAGGCAGTAACTGTATTTGAGACGGTGAAAAAGTTTGATAAGGATTTGCATACACCCAAAATGACCGCGGCTGATATGTATGAAACTTTGCACGAGGCTTATAAGCGCCGACTCAGTTTGACTGGTCAATCCTTTGGTGAAAAAATACCGATCATGAAGGTACTCAGTGAATTCGTTTTGTTGCAGCAATCTAAGCAATTCTTGATTGACCCCCAGAAAAGTAAATTCCGAGGGTATTCGCGCGTTACTCTGAGTTATCTTATGTACTTCTTAAAAAAATCAAAGTTCTTTGAGAAGAATATCAAGCTACACGTTGCAACCGTTGATGCGACAGTTGATAAAATAAACCCCCTCTGGATATTGGAAAATGATGAGGGTGAAGGAACTCATTATTCACACATATCCTTTGTGAAGGATGGATGATGGGTTTGGGTTTGGAAGCTTGAAAAGAAAAAGGGGACAAACGAGATAAACCAAATTAACTAAATGAAACAGAAAGACCAGAAATTAGCAAAAGCTATCATTCATAAACTCGGCAGTTTTGGCACACCGCCGGAATTTGGTACTGAACATTTTACAGTCGGATTAGAACCTTATCTCGAAGTCATTGAGAACGAATATTTGAAGGACATGTTAAAATTTAATTTGTCTTCATTCAAATTGATAACCGGCAACTATGGCGGAGGCAAGACTCATTTCTTGTATTCGATAAGAAACCTTGCCTGGCGGCAAGACTATGTGACGAGTTATGTGAGTCTTAGCCCTACAGAATGCCCGTTTGATCGTTTAGAACTAGTCTATAAAAAAATCGTCGCTAACATAATATCGCCGCAGACATCGGCTGCTTCTGAACCAACCCAAGGAACAGGCATTGAGGCTTTGCTAAGGCACTGGTACAAGAAGGCCCGCGAACAAAGGGATTTCATCTCCCAGATCACGAACCTTGAGAGTTCAAGTTACACAAATGCGCTTAAAGCAGCGGCACTGAGCCTGGCCAGCGATGATGAAGATGAATTCAACGGTCTTGTCCAATGGTTGAAAGGTGAAGATATCCCGAGAGAATTGAGACTGCGTCATCGGATTTCCGAGCGCATCGACCGCAGTACTGCATTCAGGATGCTGCGCAGCCTGGTTCAATTCATCGATTCCATAGGCTATAATGGGTTGATCTTTTTGTTTGATGAAGCAGAGCGGGGGATGAGTATTTCATCGACCAAGGACAAGCGTCGGGCACTCGATAACCTTCGTCAGTTGGTCGATGAGTGCGGTAATTCAAGGCTGCCTGGGGCAATGTTTTTCTATGCAGTACCCGATGAGAACCTTCTTCTTGAAGGAAGTGGTGGTGTCTACGAAGCATTAAAACAACGCCTGCGTTCCAGTTTTACTCGCATCAATCCGATGGGGGTCAAGATTAATCTCGAGGAAATCGGTGTAGCACCTGAAGAATTTCTGACTAGATTGGGCGTTAAACTTGCCAAAGTCTTCCAGGTTGCCTACCGCTTTGATTTTGATAAAGAAGTTCTCCATGAATCCATGGACAATATGATACATGCTGCTGTAGAATTGCAGTCGCTTGATATCAGCTACCGCAGGATTTTTGTTATCGGGATCATTGAAGTATTTCAGCACCTAAGAGACAAGAATGAGTTGCTGGGCAGGGTTGAGGTACAGCAGATCTTACGTTCTACGATCAAGATGCTTGGTGATAAGGAAAAAGAAGATGTTGAAAGAGAAGAATTCTGACGATAACCGGATGGTCAAATAGTTGTTACGGAAAACATGAAATAGCTCTCATTTTGGGTAATGGATATGGGAACTGTAGGAATCGGGCATTAATAATTGTAGCTGTCCAATCCTTCAACTGCGTTCAGGACAGGTTTATTGGACAAGGCCTGATAAATCAGGCGACTACATCCTATCGTGGATGATATGAGGACTATTTCATGCTTTCCTCAGTAAGTGGTTAAGTGATTGCAGGATAGAATAGTAATATACCGCGCTAGATGAAACAGCAAAGCGACATCGTAGCCCACTCTGTTTTTGGTGAAGGTGTTGTTGTGGCGACACGTTGGGATGGGGGGGAGGCACAGGTTAAATTCAGGAGTGGATTGTGTTTATGGCTGCCGTCTCGGTGGCTGAAGTCGATTGCTGCACACAAAACAGAACTGGACCAGATATCGTCGAAGAGATTGCTCGAGGCATTTAGAATGGGAGTTGTTCCACATCAGGATATCGATTCTTTTACCTTTGGTCGTGCCTACGAGATCAGTGCCCTGGAACAAGGCTTGCAAAAATTGAAAAAGGGACAAGGAGACGTATATCTTATCGAAGGTTCTTATGGTTCAGGTAAGACTCATCTTCTCGAATATACACGCCATTTGTCTTTAAAACGCGGTCTCGTTACAGCCTATTGCGAATTGAGTCCTCAAGAGACGCCATTACATAGGCCAAAGCGGGTTTACCGGGAATTGATTTACAATCTGCGCTATATCAAGGACAACTGCGAATTCCATTTCCGTGATTTGTTGAAGATAGTGGCAGACATAAAAATGCAAGACCATTGCTTCTTGACCCCGGTTTTGAAAATACTGCGGGACATGGACAATGCAGATTTGATGAGCGAGGTTTTCTGGCAGTGGATCGAGGGTGAGTCTACAAAGAAATACGCCACTGATTCACGAGCGCCGTTTCGTGTACGCGGTGGGCAAAAAATACCGGCGCTCTATGATTTTTCAACAGCGGGTGATTTTTACTCTTACATATTTACGGGGTTGAGTTATTTGATCCATAAAGCGGGCCTCGGAGGTTTGGTGCTCGTGCTCGATGAGGTTGAAACAGTCACCCGCATATGGGATTATGTATTCTACAGCCGGGGTTTGAGTTTTCTCGAAGGCTTGATCCTTGCAGCGCTAGATAGCGATGAACTCAAACAGATCGACACGAGGTTGGTGCATAATAAAGTTAGACCGACACCTTATATCTATAAAGAATCACATATGATGATCATCTTTGCCATAACCCCAATTCACGGGCTCCGAGGTCTTGATAATATCGTGAAACTTGTAAAAAATCGATACTATCTCCGTAGATTCAGTAAACCTGAACTCGAGGTGATTTTTGATAACCTGGTTGATGCATATAATTGTGCCTACCCGAGTTTCACTATCGAAGTATCGCGCCAGGGAAATGTATTCAATGCTGCTCTCAAAAGAGGAAGCGGGGAACTTAGAGAGTTCATCAAATTCTCAGTAGAAGCGTTTGACTGGCTGCGACTGGGTATGCAAAGACCACAGAAGGAGTAATATGTTTATCGGTTGTCCCGCCGGGGGCGAGGATTCTCGTGGACGGAACGAAATGCGATTCGTTGTCGGCGTTCGTTTATCGCAGCCGAAGTACGAAGCCGTTTCGCATTTCGAAGCCGCGAACCGAAAAATACCATAAATGTATGGAGATAAAATCTAATAACCGTCGTACAGGAATACCCAAATGACTCAAGGTGAAATGATAAAACGAATGTTGCGGCGGACCTGGATGCCGTTTTTCAGTCGGTTTGGGAATTTTTTGCCGATCCAGGAATTGACTATTCCCCATATTTTAAATCATGAAAACGTTGTGGTGATATCACCTGCGGCGAGCGGGAAAACCGAGGCGGTGATTGCGCCGCTGGTCGAACATATGCTTGGGCATACCCAGGGGCAGTCTTTAAACGCGCTGAAGATACTCTATGTTTCACCAACCCGGGCACTTGTTAATGATCTCTTTCGTAGGTTAGTCGATCCAGTAACCTATGTTGGTGTAGAGCTGGGGCGCAAGACTGGTGATCGACCAAGACTTGATTTGAAACATCTGCCTGCAGTTTTGCTCACCACACCTGAGTCTTTTGATTCGATGCTTGCTCGCAAACCACGTCTTCTGCAGACGTTGAGTGCGGTAGTGCTTGACGAAATACATCTGCTTGATAATACGCCGCGTGGCGACCAGTTGAGGATTTTGCTTGGACGTTTACGAAGATTCCATAATAAACTCCAGTACTGTGCTCTCTCCGCAACGATTGATGATATGGATATCGGAGCACGTTATTTTGATGATGCAAAAGTATGTTTTTTGAAATCGACGCGCGAGATAGAGTATGAGTTGATTAAACAAGATGATTTTATTCAAATGGTCTTCCAATTAGCAAGGCAAAAGGGGTTTAAGAAGATACTCATTTTTTTTAATGCCCGGAGTCTGGCTGAACTCTTCTCCCGGAAACTTAATAAACCACCCTTCCATGGTGCCGTATTTGTTCACCATGCGAGTCTTCAAAAACAGCGGCGCGAAGAAGTTGAACACAGGATGAATCAGGGTGAAATCGGCATTTTGTGCGCCACTTCTACGCTCGAACTGGGAATCGATATCGGCGATGTGGATTGTGTGGTTCTTTACCGCCCGCCGTTTGATATCTCTTCGTTACTCCAGAGGATAGGTCGGGGGAATCGCCGTACCAATAAGTTGTTCGCGCTAGGCGTCTATACGAATACATGGGAAAGAATGCTGTTTGAGACTTATTTTGGCTGTGCGATCGAGGGGCAATTGTTTGAGAAACGCTATCAACCTTCGTTATCAGTAATACCGCAGCAGATCTACTCTTATTTATATCAACGCCAGCGCATCGGAACAACCCTGCAAAGCATAAATAAGATCTTACTGCCGGTCTATACTGAAACACAGATAAGGACTGCATTTAAGAAATTGATTAATGACGGAAAAGTGAAAGAGAACAGACCAGGTATATATTTCGATGCTTTTGAACTGGAAGATAAGATACGTTGGGGTAAGATACATTCGAACATCGCGGATGTGGCGTTTGGCGAATATGACGTCATAAGTGTTGAGTTCAATAAACTCATAGGTCGGATTTTCCATCTTAAGCAAAAATTTATCCTTAGCGGTCGTTGCTGGGAGACCGTGCGGATCCTGGAAAAGGAAAAAAGAGTTCTCGCGAAATGTATTGGTGATTCTCCAGCCGTCGCTAAGGTTTTTGAAGGAAAAGGTGAGGGAAATTATAGCTATATGCTAGCATCGGTATTGAAACAGCGCATCTGTCCAGATATGGATGTGATGGAATTCCCGATTACTTTTGAGCGTGGTAATACATATATTCTGCATTTGCTTGGGCACTTGTATGGGTTTGTCATTGCTGATGCACTTTCTGAACAAAGTCAGGATGCACTGGATGCTGAGGGTAAAATGTTGATCCTGAACCACCAGATATTGGCTGGTAGTGCTTTTCCAATACCTGAAAAGGAAGCGATAAAGAAAGTAATCAGAAGAAATATCGCCAGACTGGAAGACGCCCTGGGCAGCGGCGCCTACCTTTATGATCTGCCAATTGATATGCAGATCGAAGATCACTATTTGAATCTGGACATTGAAGGTTTTATTGAATTCTTGTCATCGATTAGACTCGTACCAATT
>JAUWLY010000212.1 GCA_030613445.1 Candidatus Stahliibacteriota bacterium
GATTTGCGGTTTTTAATTGTGCTGTTTCTTCGATCGTATTTTCATTTTCACCACGCTTGTAAAAAATGTCTGTACTAACACCGGGATTAAATCTCTGATCTTTCCAGACAAGATGGAGACGATTACTGTAATCTACGGCAATACGGGGGTGTGCTGGCCAGACCGCCTCTGGTGGATAAACTACCATTATCGGTGAGATTACAAAATTACCCAGAGTATCAAGTTTTGTATACATAATTCCTTGTGGGTCTTCTAAATGCCACACAACATGCAAATACTGCAATGAATCCATTGCCATATGGGGAGACATGTTATGTTCGTGAATGCTGATAGTTTTTGGAGAAATAAGAATGCTACCATTATTGCTAAGTTTTAAATACTCAATGCTCCAACCAGAACCGGTTGGATGAGGATAAACCATATGAATATTTTGACTTCGGTCAGCTATTATTGTTGGCAAGAGACCAGTACCCAAAAATTTGTTGTCGATTAAAACATTACCATTTTTGTCTAATTTCGTATAGATTAAACTCTCTGTAGTAGTAACTGCATAACCAAGATGACTGTTTGCTATACTATCAATGCCAATGCCTGGCCAATAAACACCAACATTTTCCAATGAAACCCGGATCTTCTCAATGACTGGATTACCAAGACTATCCAGTTTTGTATAATTCATCTGATTATATCCTGATGGAGATTCATCCCAGATGATATTTATTTCATTGTATTTATTCAAAACCATCTCAGGACGGAGGCTGGAGGAACCACCTCCAGCCCCGCTTACTGCTAAATGTGATGTCACAATTACTGAACCATCATTAGCAAGTTTTGCATGCCATACACCATCACCTTGAGGTGACTCATCACGCCATATAAACTGTGCATTATTTGAATTATCAATCACAATCCTTGACATCCAAGATTTTGAAACATTGTTTGAAACAGTTGACTCGGGAATTATACAATTGCCAAGACTGTCCCTTTTCGAAAATAGGATCTCACCGTTCGTCCAACTGGTACTGTCCCAGGTAACCCAAACATTATTATATTCATCAATATCTACATCAGGGTCCATCCGGACATTAGGGTCATCAGGGGTTAATAATATATCATCAGACCAGCCAGAAGGATAAGAATAAAGAAAAGATGTTAGATGTAAGATGGAAGATGTTAGATAAAAGAAAGGAAAGAGAATTAGTAAGTATAGTAGTAATTTATTCATTATTCTCAACGATTTATCTCGACTGGGATTATTTTGGATTCGTTTTTTACTTTGATTTCTATGAAGTATATACCATTAGGTAAGAAAGCATAGTTATCATTTTTGCCAAACCACACTGGATGATATGTGCCTTGAGGCAAAGTTTGATTTACCAGGGTTTTAACCAAATTTGCTTCAGCATCGTAAATCTTTATTTTGGTGTGGAGAGTCTTCTTAAGGGAAAATGAAAGGGTTGTGCCAGTAGAAAACGTCTTTGGATTGGCATCACCGCCTCGCAATCCGCCAACCCAACCGTAAACACCGGTTCTCTGATAATCATGATGAAACTGAGGCCATTCCAGTGAATAAGAAAGCACCTTGGTATCTTTGTTTTCCCAAACATGGAGATAACCATCAGATGAAGACAGAATAACCTCATTCTTTTTATCACCATCAATATCACCGATTACAGGAGATGAAGGTTGACCAAACAGGGGTAGAGGGAAAGGTGGTATTAGCTCTTCATTATACTTAAATGCATAAATATAATTATTATCAGCACCAATCATAATATCAATATCATGATCACCGTTAATATTGGCAATTGCCGGTGAGGCTCTGACTATTGTGCTTGGCTCGATTGTATACCACCAGGGGGGGATATTCGCACCATCAGGGCCTCTTCGCAAATGGATTTCGCTTGCATCATTGCCAAAGGTAATCTCAACACCGGGTTCAACTGGATGAATATCTCCGACCGCAGGCGAGGAATTGATCGCACCTTCGGTTAAACGCCCCCATAGAAGTTGATTATGCTCTACATCATACGCCCTAATCCTGCCATCTTTATCACCGGTAATCACCTCAGCATAGCCATCATTATTTAAATCCACTAATGCCGAGATCATTCTGTTGCTACCGTGATGTAGAACAGCAACCGAACCAGTATTATTAAAAATCTCCGTGTAGAATTCAGAAGGGTCTTTGCCGTAGGATAATACAATCTCATCGTTACCACTGCTCACTACATCACAAATTGAAGCACCATAAGACCAGGGGACTTGTCCCAATACCTCTGTGCTGGTGAATTGATGCCGAAGAACACCATCATAATTATAAACAAAAATCTTTATTGGTCCCTCCGCACATGGAGTTTCCTCAGTATAGTACCGGGCGCACGCAATAATTTCAACGGAATCTGCATTATCAATACGACCAAGTACAGGAAGACCAGTAAATGCATAGTCATTGACTGGAATCTTTTTCGGCCAACCCGGTAGCACATTGCCCTGATAATCATAAACCTTGATTGAATCAGGAGAAACCGCAACAATTTCAATAAACCCATTATCATCTATATCACCAAGAACTATACCATAAACAAGGTTAAAGTATTTAGGCCAGGGCGAAACCACATTACCTTCCGGGTCAAAAACATAGACTGAATCCAGACTGGCATAAACAATCTCAACCGAACCCACCCCATCAAGATTGGCAATCGCCGGCTGGGTAAAATCGGTTACCTCTTTTGGCCAACCCGGTTCATGTGGATACAGCGCAACCTTCTTTGTAATCGAAGATTCGTTATTATATTCCCATGACTCCTCAATTGCATTACCGGGATCAGCAGTAACAGTAAAATCACAATCACCAATCTCACCATAATAATCAGGATGGGTGAGTGCGGTATTCCAATAAACTGTTGTAACTGCTGAATCTCGAGGCTCAATTTCATCGAATGAAACTGTGTTATTATAGATAATATTATCAGGACCCAAAGCAACTGTGAATTTCACATCTACATTATAAGCTGTTTCACCACCAATATTAAAAACCTTTGATCGAATTGGAATCACATCACCACCAGCAGGATAAGGATAAGGCGGCAAGATGGAAATATCAATCGCCTGAGGTCTTACTACTAAATCAGGTAAATCAGGAAATGCCGTGTAATCACCAAGGTCTAAAGCAGGATCTCCAAGCAGACACAGGTTATATCCTCCCCACCAATTTGCAGAACCTTGAATATAGACAAATTCACCGAGAATCCAATGTTGATAACGAAGTAACATATTTAACACTCTTCTATAATTTGGCATAAAGGTATATGTCGTTGCTCCCCAAAAAGCAACTGCTCCCCCATTCGGATTAAAAAGAAAAAATTCCCCAAAACAGGTGCCACATGTGTATGAATGAGTTCGATAAAATGGATGGTCCCATTGAAACATTGCGGTTAAACAAGAATTGCTTAAAACTACTGGTAAACGATTGCTGTTTGTTAAGTCTTTGACCTGGGTCGTATCATAACCATGCATCCATGCTTCTGGACCACCATGACCAAAATATAGGGCAAGGATTTCCCCTGAATTTAAGTAGTGATTTACACTATCCCTAAATTGCTTCGATATACTATCAGGATGCAATTGGGAAGGACGAATTGTAATGGTATCATACCCGATATCAGAAAAATAAGATTTTGAGCTATTGATATCAGTCTCAAAGCCAGGACCACCAGCAATAAGAAGCCCTGTTCTTCGAAAAACTTCATCAATAACAGGGTATTTTTCGTAATTGATGGTCTTTTGGGCAATGGTCATTAAATCTGGAACCTGGGCTGATGGATCCTCAAACTTCACTGGCCAACGACCAAGCATTATGTCGGCTCTAGAACCTGACATGAGATCCGCAAAATAAAATTCATTCGCTCCTAGCCATTCAGGATCATTCTCATAAGTAAATAATAATGTCGGCACATAGTCCCAATCACCAATAAATAAACAATAGGCAAAATGACCATCAGTCATTGAATAGGCATACCAGTTATTGTAGGCATAAACAAGAAAATCGCGCAGAGCTTTGGCAGAATCCTCGTAAGGCTCTTCCAAAAACTCTTCATACACATCCATCATCTTTACAATCCCAACGTCAAATTGATTATGGCTAACCCGCCACTCGGCAAATTCGTGAATCAATAAAGAATCAGTCTCATCCTCAAGAAAATCTTGATGCGTAACAATAATATAATCCGCAACATTATTAGTATCTAATTTCGTATAGTAATGGACAGCGGGTTCTGGAACCGACTCGGGTTCCTTATCAATGCCCGGATAATTCAAAAGTATTTCCCGTCCAATATCCTCAAATGGACCCAAACCATTCTCATTTTCAACAACTTCACCAGAATACTCTATCCTTAAATTAAAGCCAGTATAAAAATACATTAACTCCTGCCCGGGATTGAATTGAACCGGATATAGAAACACCTCAAGAACCCGCTGGTCACGCCAATGACCATCACTATTCACTTCATAGAATTTACCTGGATACAGGGTATCCTTTTGATAAAATGTGGCATCATAAGTATAAACTTCTCTGGAACCGAAACAACCAAAGGTATCTTCCTCAAATACAATGCGAGGCACCGGATATATTAAATAGTCTTCAAATAATGTATAATCAGATTCATAAACAGTAATATTAAAACCACAAGAATCAGGCACTGCAATGAGTAATCTGATATAGGGAATCTGTGGCTTACCTGCATTTGTGGTATCCCAATCAATCGGTTCTTCGGGAATCTCAATACGCTTAAAATCTTTATTATCAACTGTGGTATCCTTTTCATTAAAACCGAAGACTGCGGTTCTAATGAAAACACCCAGGGTGTCTGATTTCATCACCTCTTTTACTGGAGGTAAGGGTGCATCAGATGAACCCATAACCCTTTTCCAATCAGCGCTTAATATGCCGATTAGGCATACGCTTAATACTAATACTTTTTTCATCACCGCCTCCTTTTTTATGTAATATATTATAATTGAAAACTATTAGTTGTCAAGCACAATTTTTTTCAATTCGCGTCATATTGACAACATAAATATTATGGGTATTATTAAAACAGGGCAATTAGGGGCAAATATGGATTTCCTGCTTCCAAACTCTAACCTTTTGCCGATATTTTTAGGCATTTACCCAAGCCCATTGCAAATGGGCTGGGTTTAGGCATTTTAATATACAAGGGGGTTAAATGGTAAAAATCTTAAGTGGCAAAGAACTTGCTGAAAAAATGAGACAAGAAATGAAATCAGAAATAGATGAGCTCAAAATGCATCATAACCTGGTTCCCGGGCTTGCAGTAGTTCTCATCGGTGATAATCCAGCATCTTTGTCCTATGTAAAAGGTAAAGAAAAGGCATGTGCCCAGGTAGGAATATTATCCCGGGAGTACA
>JAUWLY010000164.1 GCA_030613445.1 Candidatus Stahliibacteriota bacterium
GTTGCTCTTGTTGGTTTCTTGGGTTTGATATTTTTCCAGTGGGGTGCAAATATAACTGGAAGGAAAGATGAGCGGAAAACAGATGTTGCAAAAATCGACGGTGTCCAAATTTCTTTTGGTGACTACATAGGTTTTGTGCGAACTAAAGAAGCTGAAAATAAAGGTATTTCACGAGAGCAGATCTGGGCGATATTGCTTGAGGAAATAATGTGGAACAAGTTGATTAAAGAAGAAAAGATCCGGGTGACTGATCAAGAGATTCTGGCGATTATCAGGAGCAATCCGCCGCGCGAGATCTACGAGTCAGAATACATGAAGAATGAACAAGGCGAGTTTGATTATAATAGATACGTTGAGCTCCTAAGAGCGCCACAAAGCCGCGCCTGGCTTCTTGAATATGAATATAGGTTACGCCGAGAAGTGCCAAGAGAAAAACTGCGCTCACTGCTATCGAGTTTTGGTTGGACATCGCTTTTTGAAGACAGTCTCGCTCTTTTTCTTCAGATGACAAAATATGATATCGCTTATTTGCAGCTTCCCATGTTTCGCGCCCGGAGTTTGTTAGATATAAGTGATGATGAAGCTACGCAATACTATGCCAGTCATATTAAGGATTTTACTGAACCTGAGCAGCGCGTGCTGAAGTTTGTGTTCTTTGAGAGAAAACCTGCACATTATGACACTGTAGAAGCAAGAGAGCTCATTGAAGATTTTATTATTAGAATTGAGGAAGGTGAAGATTTCTTGGATGTGGCTAAAGAGATTTCTGATGACACTTTGGTGGACATAATTTTCAAGGGGCAAGTTGGGTTGAAGCCGTACTTGATGAATGTCTACAAGAATTTGAAGAACGGCGAGATGTCAGGGATTATCAATGCTCCTCACGGTTTCGAAATCATAAAGCGGATCAGTAATGGAAAAATCTACAAAGTCAAAACCAGTATCGAAATCTCCCAGACCACAATCGGCGAGATATTTGATGAAATATTGGCTTTCAAAGAAACTGCACGCGAAATCGGTTTTGATTCAACCGCGATGGAGTTTGATTTAACAATACACAATACCTATCCACTTGACCCAAACGATGTTAACTTCCCAGTGCGAAATATCGATAGGTTTGGGGAATTTGTTGCCAAGGCAAAATCTGACAAGATCGGCGGACCATTCAGCAGCTTAGGAGGTTATTATCTTTTAGTGCTTGATTCAATAATACCAGAATATAGGCCGACATTTGAGGATATTGCATCGAGAGTAAAGGGGGCTATGGAAAAAGATCGGTTGAAAGTCATCACACGGAATTATCTTAATGACATTCACGGACAGTTAACTGTGGGTAAATCAATGGAAGAAATTGCATCAGAAGATACCTTGCTTTTCTTTAGAGAACAGCAAGATATTAATCTCGCACAGGTCACGATGAGTATGGGTGGCGAATTTGCAGGTCTCGTGGCCACCTTGGAACCGGGGCAACTGTCCAGCCCTTTGACCATGGAATGGGCAGGTTACATAATCCGGTGCGATAAGAAGATGGACATACCTTTTGACAGCACCATGGTCATGTCTATTCAGATGAAGAAGCAGTCCCGTCTCCAGTCATTAACGGTTAATCTGTTTACGCCTAAAGAAATTGAAGATAATCGGGATGATTTTTTTATCGATTGATAAAATAGCGCTATTCGAGAAAATAGCCTAATAGCCCTTTGCCGATTTCAACATCGGGTATCTCCTTGATTCGTATTTTGAAATCGTAACGCCATATCTCACCCAATTGTGTGAAGTTGAAAACTGCTTCCCAACAATGCATATTACGATTCAGACCAAAGCTATAGTCGATTAATCTCTTTTCGTCCCAATCATAACGGGCTGAATAGGTCATTGACCAATTGCGGGTTGGCTTCATCTTACCGTTGAACCAAATCTGGTACTGCCCATCTTTTGCATAGCTTTGATTGAGATTGATCGAGAAAAAATCAGTTTTCAATCCCGCAACATTAGTTACAGAATAGTCATACTCCTTGTTATAAGGGTTGACCGAACCTCTAACCTGGGTTGCGAAACTAGTAATCGGACTTGGGAAAGGGTTATAAGGTAATTCAAGAACACTGTTAATGGTGGAAAGTGAATCAGTCAAGAGATCGTAGGAGCTATTCAGATCAAGTTTAACAAGGGTCTTCTTTGTTTTTTTTTGGCCGATTTTTGCTTTGAACACCTGACTCAACCCAAAACTCAATCGGTTTGTTCTATTGAAACCCGAGATGCCGCTGACTTTCGGGAAGCCTGCAAAGTCAAAGTCCGGCGTGTATGAATACGTGACTTTGGGCGATATTTTATGCAATATACCGTTCACACCGAAGACCCCGACACTGAACACACGGTACAGATTAGTTGATGCTGTACTCTCAAAGGAATAGCCAAAGCGCATAGGCATTGGATTACCTGCAGTATCTTCATCAAAGACCGCAAGATCGAGGTTCATTCTTGGTGAAACTGTTAAAAGGTGGAAAATATTTTGCTGCATGGATGGTGCGGTCTGGATATTTGCTCCGGTAATATCATTCGTGCTCAGTGAGTCGCTTGTTCGGCTTCTATTGACATGTCCGGAGAACGAGTAACTGATCAATGAAAGTAGCATTTTTGAAGGTCCGGAAATTGTGTAAAATGGGAGTTTTTCAGTTATTGTGGCTGTTGTTGTATCAACGAACTTTTCGTTTCTTTCGTATGAGAAGCTGTTTTTGTAGCCCCCAATGGTTCGGCTGAGTGTTGCCTGTGAGATAATTTCTTGTTTTAACCACAAAGGTATTGTATCGGTAAAATCTTGTTGATAGGTATTGTCGCTGAGGTACTTTATATCGCAGTTAAAACTTGAACCGAAAAGAAAATAGGCTGAGTTATTGCGCGCTTGAATTGTGAATCTTTCGCGCCGGGAATCAGTTTCTCTAATATAAGATCCATAAATTGAGCCTTTGGAAAAGGGTGAAAAATCCCAAACCCCTTCAAAATGTGGCATTACGCCCTTTTTTTCCATGGCGTCGAGTTGCAGCGTCATATCGGCGTAGTCTGAAATGACTATATAGTATGCGAAGCCTTGTATGTATTTCCCTAAATTACGGGAATTACCTATTTTGAATGGCAATAAACCTGATTTTCTCTGGGATGATATCGGTATGAACCAGAAGGGCGCAGCCATTACTGGTATCCCCTGGACAAACAAAACGATGGGGCGCGCAATGACCATGTCACCGAGATATACTTTCATTTTTGGTGAGTAAAAATAGTAGTGCGGGGGTGTATCGCTGCACGTTGTATACTTACCTGAATAGGCGTTTACTGTACTTTCATCTATCCAATAGATT
This sequence comes from Candidatus Stahliibacteriota bacterium, assembly GCA_030613445.1. Classification (GTDB taxonomy): domain Bacteria; phylum Hydrothermota; class Tepidihabitantia; order SM23-42; family SM23-42; genus JAUVZL01. The sequence continues at coordinate 3,354 of JAUWLY010000164.1, forward strand.
TCTTTGCCGTCGAGAAATCCCTTGTCGATATGGGTAATGCCGTGAGACATCATAGCTTTTCTGGTTTTGATATTATAGCGCACGTAATCACCTTTAATCGAGTCATCTGATTGCCGTAGATCGCAAGTGCCAAAGGCTTCCAGGATGTTGCTTTCAATGTAATAGTACGCACTATCACTGGTGAGTTGGATATCCTGGTATCTTATGACCGATGAGTCATTAAGTATAATAATGGACTTCTCAATATCGTAGATTATTTTCTTGGCACGATATTCAACTACGTCAAATGTATTGACCAGACTGGTATCTTGGTTGATATCCAATCCTTGACCTTGGGCAAGGACGAGGTAAAAAAGAAGGATCATTCCTTGAGAATTTCTTTGTAACTGTCTAATACAACCTTATAGTATTTTAATGCTTTTTCTTCGTCACCCAAAGATCGATATACATCGGCGAGGCCTTCGTTGAGTGCAACGAGTATTTCCAGCTCAACTGAATCTTTTTTACGATGACATAAATCAAGGGCTTGAATGTAGTAGTTAATCGCTGATTCATAACCCCCCTTCTTGATGGCAAAATTTGCAGATTTCATCAGGAATTCTATTGCTTTTTTATAATTATCAGCCTTCAGATAATGAAACGCTGCTTGTTCTTCAAAGCTATGTATGCGCCGGTAGTAATCAGCGAGACGGGCGTGTCGATTCTGTTTGTCTTCAATCAAATTGTATATTTCGTTATGGAAAAGAGGCGAAGTGAATATATAATTATTGTAATGTTTCTGTAAATATACTTTGTTCACAAAATAATCAAATAGGAACAAATTCTTTTTATCGACCGGTAGTTCATCCGGACTTATTTCAACGCCAGCGACTGCAAGGCTGAGAATGAATTCTATTTTATCATTATCCAGCAGGTCCAGCCTTCTTTTCACTGTTGTTTCAATATCATGGAAGGCAAGGCTGAAATTAGCCAGAGCGCTTTCACCCCGATATTGATTATAAAGGTAAATTATTTTCTCTTCCTGATACAACCGTAAATATTGCAGGACATGGAACGGAGTCGTAGGTGGCAAGGTTATTTTTTCATCAGTGATATCTTCAACGAGATTCTCCAGGCGCTTCTTCTCGATACCTCTTAATTCAAACTCCTTTAAGCCTGAGATATCGATTTCTGACATCGCAGCAGTGAAGATGAATTGTACGTTTTCTTCAGCGAGTTGCGTCATTAATTGTTCGACAAAATTAGCTGATGATGCATCCATATTCTCAACATCTTCAATTATTATCATCACTGAACTGTTCCAGGAAATGCGTTTGACTGTTTCGGCAACGCTTTGTGATATAATTTCAACCCGTGTTTTGACTTCCAGTTTTTCTAAAATTGATTCTTCTTCGTTGAGTCCTAAAAAGTCTAAAATAGCCAAGTAGGAAGTCCCGATATCCATGATTTCGAGTGATTTTAATTTTTTTTCAATGAGGGTTTGTTTCTCCTCAATACTATCGACATCGTACACCCCGAGTATTTGAGTGACGATATCGGTTATCGGCTTCAGGGTACGGCCTATGCTGTATGATGGACAGAAAGTTCGGTAGATCTCTTTTTCGTTCCATTCATCAGTTACCTGATCGAGAAAAACGGTTTTGCCACAGCCTTGGTGTCCCACGACAAGTACTGCATTGGCAACCGTTAATAGATTCTTAAGAGATTCAATTTCTTTTTTTCGCGATAAAATAGGTTCTTCTTTTTTCTGTTCTGGAAAGACAAGCTCACCTACTACGTTATCGACGCGGCAGACTAATATCTGACTCGACATACCTTCAATTGACAACATGCCAAGCGATGATAAGGTAAATTTTTCAATAACCTGTTTTTCGATCTCTTCCGAAAGCAGGATTTCTTGGAACTTCGCGATCTTAGCGAGCCCTTTGGCAAGTCCAACATACTGGGAAAAGCCGAAGCGACCTTCCGGGTAGTTTTCTTTCATCTTTAGCAGACAGGATATGATGTTAACATCTCGGCTGCGCGCAATGATCATGTCTTTCTCAGCTTGGATAATGTTACCTGAAAATCTTTCTATATTATATATAATATCCTGAAATTTGTCCTTTGTTAAATCACGGATAAAAATACTTAAAAAATATTCCATATGTGCTCCTGCTGATGATGGTAGTTTACAATCATAGGGTAAATGGTTTGGTTAATAATGTATTGAGCAGATGAAATCTGAACTCTGCTATTTTATTCATTGTCACGATCATGAGATTCGGGGCAAATTCACTGATAACCTGGAGACAAGCACCACACGGTAATATGAAGTCGATTTGGGGTGAGTAGACCAGAAGTAATTGGAATTTCTTCTTGCCTTCAGAAAGCGCTTTGAATAAGGCAATTCTTTCAGCGCACATAGTCAGTGAATAGGAACTGTTTTCGATATTAGAGCCGGTGTAGATCCTGCCGTCTTTGCAGAGTACTCCAGCGCCGATCCGAGTCTTTGAATATGGCGCATAAGCTGCTTTGACACTTTGCTTCACTGCTTGGATCAGTTCTTTAGACAGAACCTTGCTACGCGAGACAGGCATCGAAGAAATCTTGGCCATTTTTTATACCTTCAATATCGAGATAACAAGCAATTGTTTTTGCCAGATCCGAAAATGTTTTTCTTATTCCCAGATTCGTAGCACAACATTTTGCACTTAACCCCAGGATAGGGACGTATTCGCGCGAATGGTCAGTCGAAGCAGTGGTCGGATCATTACCATGGTCAGCAGTAATAAATAATATATCATTTTCATTGATTTTTTCCATGATCCTTCCAATCCCTTGATCTATTTCAATCAGACCCTGTTTAAAACCCTCGATGTTGTTACGGTGACCCCAGTCCATATCAAACTGTATAAAATTCACGATAATCAAACCATCATTCATTTCATCCATTGCCTGAAGTGTTAATTCAACACACTCAGAGTCATTTATTGAATGATATGATTTTGTGTATCCTTGATGAGCGAACAGATCATCGATTTTACCGATCACAATAACCTCAAACCCCTTATTTTTTGCCAGATCAAGCAAAGTTGGTTCAGGGGGAGGTACTGAGAAGTCCCGCCGGTCTGAGGTTCGGTAAAAGCCATTGGGTTTACCAGTGAATGGTCGAGCAATGACGCGGCCAACCCGGTTTTCACCGTTCAACATGGCGCGGGCA
>JAUWLY010000348.1 GCA_030613445.1 Candidatus Stahliibacteriota bacterium
TACCAAAAACAAGTACGATGAGTATCGCAACTACCGCTGCATAAGCACTACGAAATGTTATATAGCCAAAGAGTCTGAAGGGACCAAAAATGTCTTTCAAAGGATATAGCAACCAATATAACATATTACGTTAACCGATTAATGTCAACCTGTCCCGACGCAGGACGGGTCGGCAAATCCCAATCACAAAATCTGTCATTCTATTTATTCTCATTTCATTACCATTCTCCATTACAGTAAACGTAATAAATCGTGTACAATCTGCTCAAAATGGAGCGATCTGGATGCTTTCACCAAAACTGCTTCTTCGCCATAGAGATTCCCAATTAGACATCTAACGAGTTCCTGTTTATCATTAAAGTGCTTCCCGCCGTAGTTTTTTGATTGTTCGCCAAAGGAAAGCAATAGGTCACATTGATCTCGTGCATAGTCGCCGATCTGTTTGTGTAGGTCAACAGATTGTTTGCCCAGCTCCAGCATATCGCCCAAGACGAATATCCTGCGACGTTGAAGGTAGGCCGTGAAATCAATCGCAGCCCTCATCGAGCCCGGGTTTGCATTGTACGTATCATCTATTACGAGAAACCCATCATGCCAGAGAGGTTCTAACCTACCTTTTGCTGGCTTAATCTGTTCAAGCGCCGCACTTTGGACATCATACGTCACACCGAGTTTTGTACAGATACATAGAGCTGCCAGACAATTCATGACATTAGCCATACCGAGAAGAGGGGTAAAAACCACGTGCTCATCAAAGACAAAATGTGAACCGACCTCGGTCAACTCTATATCCGAAAGCATCTCAATACTAAAACGTGTGACGTTACTGCGATTGACATCACCGACCCCCTCACCGACTATTCCAAAACCGTCCTCGGGCAGCGCCTTAATCAAAGATAATTTCTCCTCCCTTATTCCATGCATTGAACCAAGCCCTTTTAGATGCCCGGATCCGATAGTCGTGACCACACCGATATCTGGCTCGGCGATTTCACACAGCCGTTGAATTTCACCGGGGTTACTCGTGCCCATTTCAACAATAAGGTATTCCTCATCGCCGGATAAGTCCAACAAGGTCAGGGGCAGTCCGATCAGAGAATTGTAATTTTTCTTAGTAAGTAGAATTCGATGCTCACTGCCCAAAATTGCTCCGATAAGATTCTTTACAGTTGTTTTACCGTTTGTACCTGTAATCGCAATTGTTTTTGGATCAAATACTGCCCGATATTTCATTGCCAATTGTCCAAGTGCAAAGAGCGTATCAGCAACCGAAATCTGTTTTTCTATACCCTTATTGTACTCAACAACGACTGCAACCGCACCGTTCTCGAGTGCTTCAGATACGAAATAATGACCGTCCGTATGTTCACCCTTCAAAGCAAAGAACAGATCACCGGGCATTGTGGTTCGTGAATCAATACTTACACCTCTCACAAGTTCCAAGCCCGCCATGTTTGCTCGACCATGAACCATTTTGATCACGCTATCTATTGTGAATTCTTTGAACATAAATCAATTCCGCGAAGTTTTATGTTGTAAACCAAGGCTCACCTTTTTATCTCCCTTCTAGGCATTCCCTGACAACCTCAGCATCATCGAATTTCAATATCCTATTACCAATGATTTGATAATCTTCATGCCCCTTACCGGCGATGAGAAGTATGTCATTAGCTTGTTTCTTCATAATCGCCTGTTTAATCGCTGTCCGGCGATCTTCAATGACTTCATACTGTTCCGTTGTGACGCCCTTGATAATATCCCCTATGATGGAAGCTGGAGGTTCGCTACGTGGATTATCGGTCGTTATAATCGTAAAATCAGCAAGGTTTGTTGCTGCGGTTGCCATTTTTGGTCGTTTATCTTTGTCGCGATCACCGCCGCAACCAAAGACAACAAGAAGCCTTCCTTGCTTATAACGCTTTAATGATCTTAAAGCGTTCTCAATGGCCAACGGGGTATGTGCGTAATCAATGAATATATTATCAACTACCCGTTCCATCCTGCCTTTTATACCAGTGATTTTTGCGATACCTTGAACAATCGCATCTGCTGGAATACCCAAAGCCAAAGCCGCAGTGAAAGCAGCGAGAATATTGTAGGCATTGAATGTACCAATTAATTTGGACGTGATATGGTAGTTATCGCTCTGGTTGGAGATATTAATGCTGAGTCCATCAGCTGTATCACTTATTATCTCACCCCAGACATCGCTTTTATTTACCATGCCAAAGGTCAAAGTACACCTTAACCCCAATCGCTTAATATGATGACTTGTTGCGTCATCCATATTAAAAACCGCACAACCGTCAGTTTCGAGGAGTGAGAAAACCCTCATTTTTGATGTGCGGTAGTCGTCGATTGTCTGATGAAAATCGAGATGGTCCTGGGAAAGATTTGTGAAAACAGCAACATGAAAGCGTAGTTCATCAACCCTTTTCAGAGCCAAGCCATGTGACGAAACCTCCATCACAATTGCTTCAGCACCATCTTTTTTAAACTCACTGATCATCCTGAAAATATCCAGACTCTCCGGCGTAGTCCGAACCGCCTTGGTGCGCGTCTTACCGATATAATAAATAGTCCCGATCAGACCGGTTCTTTTACCACTCGTTTCTAATATTGAATGTATGAAAAAAGAAGTTGTTGTCTTACCGTTAGTCCCGGTAATAGCAACCTTTGTCATATCTGCAAAATCG
>JAUWLY010000040.1 GCA_030613445.1 Candidatus Stahliibacteriota bacterium
TAAATCAAGGATTGAAATTGAGAATGAAATTATTAGAAAGTGTGATTTTGTAATGTCACCAACCAATAAAGAAGCTTCTGACTTGCATCAATTCTTTCCAAAGACGCGCATTATCACGGTACCCCATGGCGTTGACACAAGCAGGTTCAGACCCAGCCCTAACGGACATTCGGCACTTCTTTTTGTTGGACGAGTAGATCCGATCAAAGGCCTTGATCTCCTTATTGAATCACTTAGATTAGTAAAAGATAGAGCTGATATCAATATAATTGGTGGACCTTCTAAAAACAAAGAAACTTACAATAATATAAGGTCCTATGCCCAAAACCTGAAGGTCAATTTCATCGGTCGGGTGAAACATGAACACCTTACAACATATTATCACAATGCCGGTATAGTCGTGGTTCCTTCTTATTACGAGTCGTTTGGGCTTGTTGGTCTTGAAGCAATGGCTTCGGCACGACCTGTCATCGGTTTTGAGGATACTGGCTTGTCTGAAACAGTTGGCAGCAATGCTGGAATACTCGTCAAGAGAAACAAACAGAACTTGGCGCGCGCGATTATTCATCTCCTTGATAATCAAAAACTCCGTCACAAAATGGGTATGGCCGGCAGAAAAAAGGCTCTTTTATTCAGTTGGCAACGTATTACTGAAAAATATCGGCAAATCTATGAAGAAATCAGTAAAGAATAGACTCATCATAATGGCTCATCCTGATGACCCTGAACTCGCCTGTGGTGGCACCATTGCCCAGTGGGCAAAATGCGATGAAGTCAACTATGTGATCGTTTCCTGCGGGGAAAAAGGTAGCTGGGATAAAAATGCCGAACCTCTCGATATAGCACGCATTAGAGAAAAGGAGGCAAAGAAAGCAGCGAAGTTCCTTGGCGTCAAAAGGGTGATTTTCCTTCGTCACCCAGATGGTGAAGTGGCAACTATACCAACATTAAAATTGGAGCTCGCGGCGTTGATCCGTTCTATAAAACCTTATACCATTGTCACCCATGACCCGTGGCGCAGACAATTCCATCCTGACCATCGAGCAACTGGTTTTGCGGTCATTGATGCGATAATGATTGCACGCGATTGGCATTTTTATCCTTTCCTTAAAGAGATCGGATTAAGAATCCACCGGCCAAAAGAACTGCTCCTCACACCTTCTGACAGGCCGACTTTTATAAACGACATCACCGCTACTTTTGCTAAGAAAATCAAAACAGTAAGGTTTCACAAAAGTCAATTACGCCAACTGCCGAAATGGGAAAAGCGTATCAAGCAACGCGCCCAGAATGATGGAAAACTCGCTGGGTTTAAATATGGTGAGGGATTCTACAAAATGCGCGTGTAATTGAAAAACAGTAAAGGCAGACGTGCAATTGTATAAAATAATTGATATCACCAAGAATAAAAAATATTTTCAAGATATCTAAACACTCCTCCCCTCCCTCGATGGGGGGATTAAGAGGAGCGTGAATATTTATACAGATTTGTCAAATTGGTGGCTTGACTTTCGATGTTCCACCCGGTATAATAAAATATATAGACAGAGAATCTAGGTAATACGGAGATGTAAAATGAAACATATATTAATATCAATAGTACTTGTAATTGGATATACGAAATTACCTGATGCAAGGGTCTGGCATGTACCATCTGAAATACCAACCATAACAACTGCAATTGAAGATTCAGCTCAATATAGTGATACAGTGTTAGTAGCTACCGGAATGTATGATACAACTTCCGGTGAAGTATTCCCTATAGATATGAGTAATGGTGTAGTTTTATTCAGTGAACAAGGAGCAGATTCAACAATAATTGACGGGGATGGTACTCGCAGATTAATCATATGCGATAATACTGATAGTACAACATCAATTATTGGTTTTACATTACAGAATGGGTATGCTGGTGGCGATACGCTCATCGATACTACCTTTATAGACAGTTGTGGCGGGGGAATTTTATGTACTAACAATTGTTTCCTCACTATTACGAACAATATATTCATTAATAATACTGCTCTTGCCCGTGGTGGTGGTGTGTACAGCGACGGCGTTTCCTCACCCCAAATTATTGATAATATAATACAGAACAACTATGCACAGTCACGTGGTGGTGGACTACTTTGCTCTGGCCACACCCAAATTATAAACAACATTATATCTTTAAACAGTTCCTATACTGGAGGTGGCATTGCCTGCGAAAATTCAAGTACAGCCCTAATTGAAGAAAACGTAATATTAGAAAACCAAGCAGGTAACGGTGGCGGTATTGCATCGTTGAGTTCATCAATACATATTATAAATAATAAAATATTGGCGAATTCTGCTCAAAATGGCGGTGGTGTTTTTTGTAACAGCTCTACAGATACTATCGAACGTAACATAATAGAAGAAAATAGTGCCAGTGATGGTGCCGGACTTTTTCTTGCTATGTCTAATAATAGCAGAATTGCACAAAATGTAATAGCATACAATATAACATCTTACCAAGGAAGTGCAATAACTCCTACTTTTTCCTATTGTTCAATTACCGGCAATACCATAGTGAGCAACTTCAATGATGAAACTGATCTAGATGCAGTTTTTCTCAAGGACTACGCACAAGAAATTACTTATAATGCAATAATGGATAACTGCTGTGGTGTTTTTATTCACAACGTAAACTGCAGTGGTGCTCTAATAAATAACAACAATATCTATTTTAATACCTATCAAACATATGATTATGATATACGAAATTTCAGTATAATAAATGGTGGTATAGATGCTCGCTATAACTGGTGGAACACTACTGATTCAACTACAATTGCTTCATATATTTATGAATACTACGGTCCCGGACGCGTGCTTTTTGTCCCATTCCTCGAAGTTCCAGAACCAAATGCACCTGGAGAACCATCATCTGTTAATTCAGTTGTAGTAATGAGTGATAGTACGTATACTACGCCTCTTACCCAACCTGTCATAATAGGAGACACACTCTATATACAATTAGAAGGTACGGATTGGAATTCTTCATACATTGATCCGGCAATGGTAATTCTTACAAGTAATTTGGATACTTACGGCATTGGTGTTGCATTAATTGAAACAGACACAGCTACCGGTATCCACCGAGGCAAGGCATATGTTGCAACTGCAAGCTATGATCTTTTGAATAAAATTGGGGTTTATCAACAGGATACTATAATTGTTTATGCTAATGTGGATATTACAAAATGTGATACAGTCATTGTTGGCGGAGGAGACATCACAGAAACAAAGAGTAGCGAATCAGCAAGTAGAATTCTGCTTCAAAATTCTCCGAACCCGTTCCATTCTTCGACCAATATTCGATATTCAGTAACAAAGGAGTCTTTTATTTCATTAAAAATTTATAATACTTATGGTAGATTCGTAGAAACACTGGTCAATACAATTCAACAACCAGGTCATTATATAGTTAAATGGAATAGTAGAGATAAAAACAATAAAAAACTTCCATTTGGCGTGTACTTCCTCAGGTTCGAATCAGAAAGTCACCATCAAATAGAAAAGATGGTTTTAATAAGATAGCACAATACTTACTGTGATCGTAGAAAGATATTACTGCTTCTTATCTCACAGGGCATTTTTCTGCCACATCGAATGATCGTAACCGCACCGAGTTTTGTTTCTGAAATATCGGATCGTAAGATCATTGATGAAATTTTTTTGATAAATATGGAAAACTCAGGGGTTATGAACTTGCCGAAGGTTTCTACAGGATGTTTGTGTAGTTTGTGTTGTAATAGCAGATATTGTAGATATAATACCTGATGGACTCATCCATCCCATATCTGGGTGAAGGTTTTGCCCTGCTCACCGCTGTGGTCTGGGCATTTGCAGTTGTTCTGTTCAGAAAAAGCGGCGAAACAGTTCACCCTATCGCTCTTAATTTATTCAAGAACTCATTGGCAGTTCTCCTATTCACCGCGACCATATGGCTCTTTGGTGGAACTTTACTGCATCCAGCCCCTGCACGTATCTACATACTTTTATTGTTAAGTGGAGCAATCGGTATAGGAATTGGCGATACACTTTTTTTTAAATGCCTGAATTTACTCGGAGCTGGTCTAACTGCGATTGTTGACTGCCTCTACAGTCCCTTCATAATCGGCTTGTCTGTTGTTTGGTTGAGAGAAAGTCTCACGTTAGTACAGATAGTAGGAGCGCTCGTAATCATATCTGCAATTATGATTGCCACCGGTATAACGGGAAAAGAAACAATCAGCCGTAGAAATATGGTTAGGGGAATTATCTATGGCGTACTGGGGCTGGTCGCCATGGCTGTGAGTATCGTTACGATCAAACCCCTGCTTGAGCAATCACCTCTCTTATGGGCAACCGAGATCCGTCTGTGTGGTGGGATGGTGGTTCTTATCCCCATTCTCATACTTCATCCGAAAAGGCGCACCATTGTCGCCTCACTCTTCTCACAACATAGCTGGATCTACACGCTTTTAGGTTCATTTTTTGGCGCGTATGTGGCTATGTTTGTATGGCTGGCAGGGATGAAATACACCCAAGCATCAATAGCCTCAGCATTGAATCAGACAAGCACTATCTTCATATTTATCTTTGCAGCGATTTTCTTGAAAGAAACGATTACATTGGGGCGCACAATAGGAATCATTCTTGCTTTTTTCGGAGCCTTCCTTGTTTTGTTTGGGTGATGTGCTGGTGTGAATCTGGTTAAAGGATCTCTGGAATTGTGTGGTTTCTTATTCAAATAATGTTTTAACAAAGATCTCTGGATCAAACTCAACTATATCGTCGATACCTTCGCCGATGCCCAAATATAGAACCGGTAAGTTCAGTTCATTACATATCGGTATTATCGCACCTCCTTTTGAAGTGCCGTCGAACTTTGTGAGGATTAAACCGTTAATACCGATTTGCTCGGTAAATATACGGGCTTGCTGTATTGAATTCTGACCGAGATTGGCATCAATTGTCAAAATATTCAAATCAGGTCCTGTCGGTCTGAATTTCGTAATCACCTTTCTTATCTTCCCCAATTCACCCATCAGATCACCTCTCGTATGTAGTCGACCAGCCGTGTCGACCAGAACTCTGTCAATGGATTTAGCTTGAGCTCTTGATATCGTATCAAAAACTACAGCTGCCGCGTCTTGTCCTTTTTGTGATGTGACGATCTCAACCTTTGCCCGACGCGCCCAGATTCCCAGTTGCTCACTCGCTGCATCACGATACGTATCAGCGCACGCAAGAACTACCCGCTCACGCTGCTGATATAGGTTTGCCAATTTTGCAACGGTCGTCGTTTTACCAGAACCATTAACACCACTTACCATAATGATTATTGGTCTTTCAACATCGATTTGGGGGATGCTTATACTGAGGAGATTAACAAGTTCCTTTTTTAAAATCGCAATAAGGTCATCATTGTCTTCGCCAATCCGCTTCAATATCTCTTGTGTATACTTAATGCCCACATCAGCGCTAAGCAGGATATCCTCAATCTCCTCAGTTGATGCGCCTTTCGTGCGCGAAAACAACTGGCTTGCTTTGCTTAATGCTTGTTTGAACTTATCAAGCATCCAGATTCAGTTTTTCGAGATCAGCAAGTTTTGCTGAAATTATTTTGCTTTGACCAGGTTTTTCCATGGTCAACCCATAGAGGTAATCAGCATACTCCATGGTCGCACGGTTATGGGTAATTATAACAACTTGTGTTCTCTGTGATAGATCGCGTAGAAATTTATTGAACCTTACCACATTTGCGTCGTCAAGCGGGGCATCAATCTCATCAAGGATGCAAAAAGGAGCAGGCTTGACGAGATACAAAGCCAGTAGCAAACTCACTGCCAACAGAGTACGTTCCCCTCCGGAAAGCTGATTGATCACCTTTAACCGCTTACCTTTCATACGGACAGCAATATCGATCTTTGATGTCAAGGGATTACCTGGATCACTCAATACTAGATCTGCCTGTCCACCTTCGAAGAATTTTGAAAAAACAAAATTGAACTCTTTCTTAACTTCATCGAATATTGTGACAAAACGCTCCCGGGCACGCGTATCGAGTTCATCAATCGAACGGAGTAGACTACTCTTTGCAGTGATTATGTCATCCCGCTGAGTAAGAAACTCATCAAGCCTCTTTTTCTCATTCTCATAAAGCTCAAGGCTAAGAGGGTTTACTTCCCCAAGCTTTTCCAGTTTACCTCTTACTTCAACGAGCCGTGATTCTGCGTTCGGGATATCTTCTTCAGGGATATAGTCTCGAAGATCGACATTGAACTTTTCTTCGGCCTTTTCCCAAACCTCATCTTTTTTGTGATTAAGCTGAAATGATTCGTATTTAAGTTGCATGATTCTATTCTGATTTTCCTCGTGGCTTTTCTGCTTTTCTGCAAGTTGATCAAAAATATCGTTCAGGCGGTGAGTTAGGTTTTCAATAAACTTCTCCGGTAGCAAAGCTTCGACATCGGCCTTCTGACGCTTCTTGGAGTCCATCTCCTCTTTCAAGCGAGCAATCTGGTGCTCGACTTCATCAAGGCTCTTGGCACCCCTATCCTGTTTAAGCACACCTATATCACGCTCCATAGTTACTATCTCAGACTTGAGTTGCTCGATACCTGTAACAATGCTGTTGAAACGTTCATTACAAACAACCGCTTCCATTTTCTTCTCGTTCAGTAGTGTATTTTGGTCTTTGATATCACGTTCAATACCCTGGCTCTTCTCTATCAAACCTCGCCGCTCATCTTCGATCTTCTTACTTGTCTCTTCCGCTTCCTCGATTCTTGTTTCAATCTCATGGATCTCTCCAAGAATTTGCTCAATATCATCTCTTGCAGCCTTTTTGTCACTGCCAATTCCGTCGTGTTTGTTGCTCACTTTCTCCAAATGACGCTTCAGTTCATTCAGTTTCATTGATCGCTCCGATTTCCTAATATCTGTTTTAAAAAGTCGATTATTTTCTTCATCTATCTGGTTCTTTATCGTCTTTTGCTCTGTTGTAAGTCGCTTCTTTTCTTCGTTGGCAAAAATAATCTCGTTCTTTAAGGTTTCAAATTTCCTCTCATATTCTTCAAGGCGTTGACTGATCTTGAAAAAACCGATCTCGCCTCGTTCAGTGATTATCACACCATTCCTAATAAGTATTCCATCATTAGTCACAAAACCACAACCATGATATTTACTTGATAAAGTTTGTGCCTTATTAAAATCTTCGACCAAGAAGTAACCGGCAAGCAGGTTCTTAAGAACGGTTTGTGACGACTTAAATTCAACAAATTGCGCAACCGGAGTGAGCCCCTCAGTTATTTCGACTGGCGATTCTGCTTCGTGCGATGTCTTCACGTTGATAAAACCGAAACGCCCTTCAGGGATATTACTGAAATCTTTGGCTTTGTAATCATATATTAAATAGTAATTCAGAATATCGCCCAGGCATATATCAATAACTGATTCATAATCTGAAGTTACAGTTATATTATCTCTTAACAGACCTTTGTTTCTGTTCTTAAAATTCTCTGCTATCTCCTTAACACTGCTCTTGTCTTTGAGACGATGCGTCAAGGTATCAACAATAAGCTTGCATTCGGCCAAATCATCCTGTCTATTCACCAAATCATTCACCAGTTCATCCAGCCTTCTTTCATTGTCAGTCAGGTTACTATTGGCTTGCTCTAGTTGCCGAGAAAGTTCAGCCTGATCTTTGACAACGTCATCCAACTCATCTTCCAATTGCTTCATTGAGCGCCGCGACGTATCTATTTCTACTTGCTGGGTATTGTATTCTTCACTAATACGTGATAATATCGTCTCCTTGTTTTCTTTTTCAAAACGGAGTTTTGTAAGCTGATTGCGATAGGTCTGGACATCTGCCTGATGGTCAACAGTCAACTCGTCTTTTTCCTTAAGTGCTTCCGCAAGAGAAGAGTACTTGGTGTTCACAGCTTCTAATTCTTCTTGCTGCATTTGAATAGATGTTTTTATCTGGTCTATCTGACGAGTAATCTCAACTTTCTTACTGCCATATTCTTCAAGCCGATTTCGAGCATTGAGTAGCAATTCCTCTTTTTCCTTAATACTCGTTATCGTCCGCTCATTAGCAAGAGTTATCTGCCTTGTCTCTGCTTCCTTACTATTGATCTTTGTAAGCAACTCTTCAAGAAGCTCATCGACTACAGCAATGCGCAAGAGGGTGTCTTTTTTCGTGTTTTCAACCTGAGCCATTTCTTCCTTAAGCTCTTCCCTCTTTTCTTCCAGCAGTTTTATTTCTTGCATAACGGATTGTCCTTGAGCTTCGATACTGTTTCTCTGTTTCTGGATCTTGGTTAATTCATCGAGACTAATCTTGAAATCGTTCTTGAGTATGAATAGGGTCAAGACCTTGTACTCTTCCTTCAATTCCTGGAAAAGCCTGGTCTGTCTTACCTGACGTCGAAGACTTCTCAATGACCGCTGCATCTCGTGAATGATGTCTTCGAGCCGCAGAAGATCCTGTTCGGTCGATTCGAGTCGCCGTTTTGTCTGTTCTCTACGTTCCTGATATTTCAAAATACCGGAGACATCATCAAACATCTCCTTGGTATTACCGTGTATTATCTTTTCAATCTCTGACAGTTCGAGAAACGAGTAGGTAAGCGTTCCAGAATTCAAAAACAAAGCCTGGATATCCTGGAGTCGACACTTAACCCGGTTTAAATAAAACTCACTTTCACCAGAACGATAGAACTTCCTTTTGATCTCAAATTCGCCGCCAAACTGCGGGAAAAAATCTTCATTTTCGATAGTAATGGAGATTTCAGTGAAATTCGCATCGTTTCTGGTATCTGGTGATACGTAAATCAAATCTTCTGTCTTTTCACAACGTAAAGCTTTCATGGACTGTTCACCAAAAACCCATCTGAGTGCATCAAAGATGTTTGATTTCCCGCTGCCATTGGGTCCAACAAAAGCGGTTATACCTTGGTCGAGCATGATTTTGGTTTCACCAGGAAATGACTTGAAACCGTATAGTTTTATCTCTTTGATTTTCATAGAAAATGCATCCGAACCAATACAAATCTCTCCGTCATCTTAATAGTCCTCACGCAGATAGATCTCCCGTTCCAAATACGGGTGGTAATCACTCCACTCTTTTTCCCTCCCTTTGTTTTTCTTCATTTCGCTCATCATGATCTCAACTTTGGAATCCAGATTATCAATGAAGTGCAGGACCAAAGCCTCCAAAAAATTCGGTCGTCTGGGCGATCCCCATTCGTATTCCCCGTGGTGCGACAGTATCATGTGCAACAACATAAATCTCAATGGCCCGGGGAAATCGGCGATTTGTTTAATCCTCTCGGCAACAAGCTCATAACCTATGACAATATGCCCTAACAGTCTGCCTTGCGTGGAGAAATCGAGTTTTCGCGCATAAGTATATTCATAGATCTTGCCGATATCGTGCAGGATACCTGCGGTGATCAACAGATCAAGATCCAGCGTTTCATACACCGTCTTCATTCCATCGGCTAACTTCAGAACGTTGCGCGTGTGAACGAGCAAACCTCCGAGATAGGCGTGGTGAATCCGTTTTGCAGCCGGAGCACGTTTGAATTTTTCGATGAGCTCCTTGTCGTCAAAGAAGTCATCCAATAGCTGCTTAAGGTATTTATTCTGAACCTTGCTGCGAAAGTTGTTTATCTCCTCAAAAACCTGATTGATGTCCTCATCAGTTTGAGGAAGGAAATCTTTAGGTTCTGTTTCGTTTTCAGAAACAGGCTTTATTGAACTAACAACAATCTGTAGACGTTCGTTATACTCATTTACATTACCAACAACAAAAACAAAATCACCGGTCGAGAGTATATTGACGCTTTCAACCACATTATCCCATGCAATACCCTCAATACTCCCGCTGCGGTCAGTAAATTCAAGGACTGCGTAAGACCCACCGTCTTTCTTGTCTTTGATTGATTTCTTGGAGAGAACAAAAATCTCCTTAACAGTCTGACCTGATCTCAACTCTTCGACGTATTGGCTTTTCATTTTATAATGGACTTCAACCCTGCAAATGGGTCTGTTTTGTTATCACAACAGTCAATGTGCAGGTTATTTCTTGGGCGTCTCCAGATGTAGAATCTTCTTCTTTATCAAATCCAGTTTCTCATGCAGGGTATTCTCCTCTTTTTTCTCCGCCTCAAGAGCATTACGTACTTCTTCTCGCTTCTGTGATAATAAAGTAACCTCTTTCATTAACCTTTGTTCCTCTGCCTTTTGCTTGCCCAATCGATCAAGGACATCTGCCTCTGTCTCCTTTAGTTTCTCAATAGACTGCATGATCGGATTCTCTTCAATTTCTCGCTTTTTTGCTTCATACTCATCTTTAATTTTTTGCAGAGACTTCTTTGCTTCACCTGCCTTGCTTTGCAGCTCATCGAATTCCTGTTGGACACGTTGCTGGTCTTTTTTCAGCGATTCAATCTTAGGTGAAAATACTTCCTCTTGCCGTTTGTTGATATTCTCAACTATCTTCGCCTCCAGATTCCGCTGCATTGAGAACATAATAGCAAAAACCACAATCGCCAACACAATACCAACAATGAGGACGATCGGATTTGAACCGGCGGCTGCTTTCATCGCAGGGACATCAGGTTTAGCCCCAAAATAAAGTGCGCCGACCTGCGTCTTGCCAATTTTAATGCTAAACCCACCCTCAAATAGACCATTATTCTCCTTCACAACACTTGAACCTGATTTGAGCAGGGTTGAGCTATACATTTTATTGATGCTCTTAGGATCACTTGAGGCGATGACTTTATTTTTTGCATCGGTGAAGTGAATATATATCAACTCTGATTGATCGCGACGGAAGCGAATAATGATTTCGTCCAAATTACCGACTTCTTCCATGATAATCGCATCTTCAACAAAAGTGGCGTGAGCAATCAAATTACCAACATCGATAAATTTTCTTGTCAGCACTTCTTTAACAGTTGTGTCACCTCCACTTGTTTCTGAAGCCAGAAACTTGGGGCTAAGAAAAAAGAAAACTGACAGAAGAACAATTAGAATGCAAGGAATTATTGCAAAACCTATTTTTGACATCTATCCTCCTATGCTTACAGATAATCTATGGCATCCCCCAAGATCAAAATAAGGGGAATAAGTATAGTCAATGCAGAGCGCGTTTGTTCTCAATGAAAAACCAGCAGTCAATCCAGCAAGAAACTCCAGACCACTACTTTCCGTTCTGATCGACGAGAGGAGTGTATTGTATGATGCCTTCAATTCAAGATTAGGCACAACCGAGTACCCCCCTCCAATTCTAACGCCGAAATCCATTAAGGCTGGTTTTACAATATCCAGTCCAAACCAACCATCAATAAACCGCTTTATACCACCAAAATTGACTTCATAGGGAAGTAACTCTAGGCTATCAATATATGGCTTGAACCCTGAACCGATGTTCTTGAGCGCAAAGCCAATTTGAACATCGGATCCTTCCCAAAGGTATATCATCCCAAGATCAATACCTGCACCCAGAGAATACAGCGTATCAATCCTGGCATATATTGCTTTTATTGACAGGCCAATTGCGACATCTCTATAGAAGAACCCCTTACCCACATTGAAATCCATGAAATGGACGCCGAAACTGCCGTGTTCAGCACCCCACTCATCGGTCTTCCTTATTTGTCCGCCATAGAAATATTTAATGCCTAAACCAAGCTGATCTTTCTCGTATCCTAAATAGCCAAAATGGGTATCACCGATATAGGAAAGGTATGAAGCTGAATAAAAGGAGCCGAAGTTGTATGATAAGCCGGCTGGATTATAGCTTATACTGTAGCCATCACCAAATTGCGCATAGCCCATACCGACTCGATGTGCGATCGGATCAACTAATAAGTATTCAAAACCAATATTGGCTGTAATCAACAAAATAAGCGTCAACATTGAACCTCCAACAGACAATTATAATGACAATTGTAATAAAGTCAAGTATTTTATGATTTTATAACCTCCACAACATTCGGCAGCAACTTACCCCGTTTACGAAAGTAAGTATCCATAATTTTGGCAAATATCAAACCCAAAGCAAAGCCGACAAGCCCTGATATGACCATATACCACCCTCCACGCCGGTTAGCTATGAGCATAGCACTCAGCCCAAGCAGAACCGGAAATACGAAAAGGAAAAAGACCGCAATCATACTTTGCTTTGCTGAAGTTTCCACAAAAACTTCGTCGCCAACCTTGGCGCCGATTCTGTTACCTGCCTCCATGATCATATTTTTGCCTGCGGGTCGACAAACACTGGAAGATGGACAGCTTTTGCATGCTTCACTCGGCTTAATACTTATTCGTGCGACCGAACCTGTTATTTCAATAACTCTGCCTTTTTCTCTCATTAATAAAGTATATATCTATTAAAGTCAGAGTCAAGCTACAGCGTAAGTTCGTGCTGAATGGGGTCACAATGAAAAATAAGGATATCAAGCAAGCATATGAGCAGATAATTTGCTGCCCAGACGAGCATTACTATTCTTAACAAAAAGACAAAAAAACTTTTTACAACAGTTCTTCATCTTTCCTTCTTTTACCTAATTAAAATAAATTTACTTAACCTTGATTTTTCTTCTTTCATAAAAATGAAATAGACTCCAGGGATTAGGCTCGAAAGGCTGACATATGGATTCTGTGGAGTAATAGCTCGCTTCAGAACTTCCCGACCAAGAACATCAAAAATCTTCACCTCAATATGCTTACTTATTCCTGCTAATCTGAGAATATTACCATAAACCAGGCCAGGGATTCTAAAATCACTTACTTTTTTACTGGTTTCTTCTTCAATGCCAATATCTGGTTCCGTCTTTATAAGATAAACATCGTAACCACCAACGCCAGACAAAAATGTTGATCCAGTAATGATGTAGCCATTATCGGTTGTCTGTTGAACCGAATAGCCAATCTCATCATTATCTTCTCTACCAACAACCTTTGTCCAGAGAGTGTCGCCATTGGCATTGGTCTTTATGAGATAAACATCATCATCATCAAACGAAGATGTTCCCCCAGCAATGATGTAGCCATTATCAGTGGTCTGTTGAGCCGAATAGCCAATCTCATCATTATCTTCTCTACCAACCACGTTTGTCCATAGCGTGTCACCATTGGTATTGGTTTTTATGAGATAAACATCATCAGCACCGGCACCGAATGAATTTGTTGCTCCGGTAATGATGTAGCCACCATCATTGGTCTGTTGAACTGACCAAGCTCCATCATCAGCTATCCCTCCATAGGTCCTTGTCCAGATACTATCACCGTTGGCATCAGTTTTTATTAGATAAACATCAAAATCACCGGGACCAAACGAATTTGTCCACCCAGCAATGATGTATCCACTATCAGTGGTCTGTTGAACTGATGTGCTTATGTCCCAGTTTGTCCCTCCGTAGGTCTTGGTCCATAGCATGTCACCATTGGCGTCGGTTTTTATAAGATAAACATCGTAAGTTCCAGCGCCAAACGAATATGTATATCCAACAATGATGTAGCCATTATCAACGGTTTGCTGAACTGACCAACCCCAGTCGTCATCTGTTCCTCCGTATGTCTTTGTCCAGAGAGTATCGCCATTAGCATTGGTTTTTATGAGATAAACATCA
>JAUWLY010000062.1 GCA_030613445.1 Candidatus Stahliibacteriota bacterium
ATTGTTGACTGTGATTTGATTCTGATTATAATAACAGCACCGTGCGCTACCTTGCAATTTTATGCATGATCTCCTTATTAGCCTGTAACCAGAGAGAAGGTGGTATTATTATTGCTGGTTCAACATCAGTGCAACCCTTCATTGAAAAGGTGGCTGAACACTTTATGGAAAAACATCCTGAGATTCAAATCAATGTTCAAGGTGGTGGATCAACTGCAGGAATTCAGGCAACATTTAACAAGATATGCGACATTGGTACGTCATCAAGAAACCTGGAAATAAGTGAAAAAGATTTGAAAGTTATTGTTATTGCAATTGATGGTATTGCAGTTATTGTTCACAAAGATAATTCAGTAAATAATTTGAGCACTGAAGACATAAGGAGCATTTTTTCCGGGAAAATTGAAAATTGGCAAGACTTAGGCGGAAGAGATGAGAAGATTATTCCAGTAACAAGGGAAGAAGGTTCTGGAACCAGAGGGTGTTTTGAGGATATGATTATGGGTGATGGGATAATCAGTGATGGCTGTTTGGTCCAGGACTCAAACGGATCAGTTCGATAGATAATCGCCACAACACCTCAAGGAATAGGCTATATCTCAGTAGGCTTAGTTGATGAGCGCGAAAAGGCAGTAGCAATTAATGGTGTTAAACCAACACTGGCTAATCTTATTACGTGCAAGTATAAATTTTCAAGACCTTTTTTGCTTTTACTACTTGAAGAACCAAAAGGCAACATTAAAGAATTTATCGATTATGTATTATCCAAAGAGGGGCAGGATATTCTTAAAAAAGATGGTTTGATTCCTGCAACAGAAATATATAATGATTAAATAATGAAAGATAAGATTGCTGAAAAATTACTACTATTTATTGCCTTTTCTGCAATCCTTTCCCTTCTTTTAATCACATTTTTCATATTTCAGCAGGGTATACCTTTGATTTTTAAGGTTGGGCTCAGCAATTTCTTCTCCACACACTGGGCACCAACAAGAGGTAATTTTGGCATTTTATCGATGATCATTGGTTCGCTCATGGTCACTGCCGGCGCCCTTGTTGTGGGAATTCCGTTTGGCCTTGCCTGTGCAATATTCCTTGCCGAATTTTCATCTCCGCCAATACAAAAAACATTAAAACCAATCATTGAACTTCTTGCTGGAATACCTTCTGTAGTATACGGGTTTATTGGTATCGTCATTTTAGTGCCATTTATCAGGGAACACTTTGGTGGTCCTGGGTTTTCGGTTCTGGCGGCAAGTATAATATTAGGCATAATGATCTTGCCGACAATTGTGAGCATATCCTATGATGCACTGCTGGCAGTTCCCAATACATACAGAGAAGGTTCATATGCTGTGGGCGCAACAAAGTGGCAAACTGTTGTGATGTTATTACTGCCTGCTGCACGGTCAGGAATTGTTGCAGGAATAATTCTAGGTATGGGTAGGGCAATTGGTGAAACCATGGCAGTGATTATGATCGCAGGTAATGCCTTAAAGATTCCACATTCGATGTTGGATTCAGTACGTACCCTGACCTCGACACTTGCCCTGGAACTCGGATATGCTACTGGTGACCATAGAGCAGCGCTCTTTGCATGCGGTTCTTTTCTCTTTCTCATAATAATACTCTTAAATATTATTGCAATTAAAATAACAGGACGTAAATAATGACTTTTAGAATAGGCCCACGTACAAATCAGATCATTGCTTATAGTATACTGCTCTTAATGACTCTTATTACTGTCGTTGTTCTATTTTTTATTATTGGATATGTTTTCAAAAATGGTATAGGACAACTGAGTCTTGAATTTCTTACTGATAAAACAAGGGATATGGGTAAGGAAGGTGGAATTTTACCCTCGATTCTCGGCACGTTTTTTGTTACAATTTTCGCTATTATTATTGCTACACCTCTGGGTGTAGGGAGTGCAGTGTATCTCGTGGAATATACAAAAGGTGGTTTGATTCATCGAATAATCAGTTTTGGTGCTGACTGCCTTGCTGGTGTACCATCAATAATTTTTGGACTCTTTGGCTTTATCTTTTTTGTTATAAAATTGAATCTGGGTTGGAGTATTATATCAGGTGGATTAACGCTCGCCGTGATGATTATCCCGACAATTATCAGGACAACAGAAGAGGCGATCAAGGCGGTGCCACACTCATTTCGTGAAATCAGTTATTCTCTGGGTGGTGGTAAGCTGGATACAATCTTAAAGGTTGTTTTACCGACTTCTCTTCCAGGCATACTGACCGGAGTGATTTTAGGAATAGGCAGGGCAGTGGGAGAAACTGCTGCTGTAATATTCACTGCTGGTTCTTCTTTGGGAATACCCACTTCGGCATTTTCTTCAACACGAACACTTGCAGTTCATTTCTATATACTCGCGCGAGAGGGTATATCAATGCCCAAGGCATATGCAACTGCTACAGTTCTTATTATCATTATTCTTCTTGTTAATTTTATTGCATACCGTTTAATGCACCGTTTCATGGCAAAATATTATTAGGTATGGGATACGGGCAGATTATAATCGCGCAGCGATGATCAAGGTATCAATCAAAAATTTAAATCTTTTTTATAATAAAGTGCAGGCGTTAAAAAATATTAGTCTGGATATTGAAAAAAACGAGATTTTAGGTGTCATTGGTCCGGCGAATTCTGGTAAGAGCTCTTTGCTGCGTGCGATCAACCGTCTTTCTGAAAATGATTATGCACGGCTTTCTGGCACAATAATATTAGATGATACCGATATTTTTACTATACCAATTAATGATCTGAGAAGACGTGTAGGGTTGATCTTTGCTACGCCAGTGGTTTTACCCGGCTCAATACATAAAAATATGAGTTATGGGCCAAAACTACATAGAAGATTTAAGGGAAGCGAACTTGATGAAATTATTTTTAATGCACTGAGCGCTGCTAATCTGTGGAAGGAAGTAAAAGACAGGTTAAAGGATTCAGCCTCTACTTTATCAGGTGGACAGCAGCAGCGTTTGTGTATCGCACGAACCCTGGCAATGAATCCAGAGGTGATAATGATGGATGAACCATGCTCAGGATTGGATCCTATTTCAACTGCAAAGATCGAGGCGACCATGTTTGAATTGAAAGAGAAGTATACATTTATTCTGGTTACCAATAATACAAAGCAGGCAGCGCGTGTAGCAAACAAAACTGCCTTTTTTCTTGCCGGTGAATTGATTGAGATTGATAAGACCGAGAAAATTTTTACAAATCCAGCTGACTCAAGAACCGATGGCTATATTCGAGGAAAATTTGGATGATTATTAAAACTGCAAATTTAAATCTCTATTACGATAAATTCCAGGCGCTGAAAAATGTCAATTTATCGATCAAGGAAAATTTGATAACCGGCATCATAGGACCATCAGGATGTGGCAAATCTACACTCTTGCGTGTATTTAATCGAATGAACGACCTGATTAAAAACGTGAAAATTACAGGAAGCATATTAATTGATAAAAAAGACATATATTCACCAGTATATGATCTAATTCTGCTGCGTAAGAATGTTGGTATGGTCTTCCAGCGTCCTAATGCATTTCCCATATCAATATTTGATAATGTTGCCTATGGACCACGCGTATGGGGTATAAGTGATAAGAAAACTCTGATTGAAATTGTTGAGCGTTCCCTTGCGGCCGTTGATTTGTTTGATAGTATAAAGGATCGGTTAAAGGATTCTGCACTAAGCCTATCTGCAGAGAAGAAGCAGCGGCTCTGTATTGCCCGGCTCCTTGCTGTGGAACCACAAATACTATTAATGGACGAGCCATGTTCTGCACTCGACCCTATTGCTACAGGAAAGATTGAGGAATTGATGATTGAATTGAAAAAGAAATATACTATAATTATTGTCACTCATAACATGCAGCAGGCAGCACGTATTGCTGACGATGTTGGGTTTATGCTTCTCGGTGAACTTATTGAATTTGCCAGTGCTAAAAAGATATTTACCAATCCGTTAGATAAACGCACATTTGAATATATCTCAGGGAGGTTTGGATGATTACAGATTACAGATTGCAGATAACAGATATGAGATAAAAAATTTAGTACTGTTATCTGTCATCTGCTATCTACTATCTGTTTAATAAGGAGGTATTATGGACCGCCATTTTGATGAAGAGCTACATAAGGTTAAGAAAGATCTTTTGGAGATGGCATCACTGGTTGAAGAGTCTATTACAAAATCTTTGGAGGCATTGAAGAAACAGGATATTAAAATGGCATCAGAAATCCAGGAGATTGACCATCAGATTGATAAGTTTGAGATCGCAATTGAGGAGCAGTGTATAGAGCTTATTGCCCGACATCAACCAGTAGGTGCTGATCTAAGATTTTTAATCGGTGTAATAAAGATGAATAACGATTTAGAACGTATGGGTGACCATGCAGTTAACATCGCTAGCTATATAACATACTTGATTGAGCAACCGCGCATCAAGTCGGTAAGCAATATTTGGTCAATGGCAAGAGAAGTCAAAGAGATGTTAAATGATAGTGTAAAAAGTTTTATGGATAATGATGCTACCCGGGCACAAAAGGTATGTGAGCGAGATAGTGTTGTTGATGAGATGAGAGACGAAACAATAAGAATTTTACTAACTTATATGCTTGAACAACCAGAAACAATCGGATCTGCTATTCCACTTCTTTTGGTAGCAAAAAATCTTGAGCGTATTGCTGATTTATCAACTAACATATGTGAAGATGTAATCTACATTGCTCAGGCGCGAGTTATCAAGCATCATGCAGAGGAAAAAGAGAAATAGGTTGTTGTTGACATTATATTTTTTTTGTCTATAATACCAGCAACGAGGAGATAATATGAAATTTTGGCGAAAGCCTCTTGATTTAGATAAGATTAAAATTTCCTGTGGCGAGATTCATATATTTAAAGATCGGTGTAAAGGATGTGCATTTTGCGTTGAGTATTGTCCTAAAGATGTATTGGAAATGTCTGAGGAATTTAATATAAAGGGTTATCACCCACCTTATGTAAAAAATCCTGATGATTGTCTGGAATGTCATCTGTGTGAGATGCTGTGTCCAGAATTTGCTATTTTTGTGACTCTTAAAGAAAATGAGAAACCAGCTAATGTGACAGCAGAGAAAGGGAGGAAATGAACCCTGTTAGATATTATAAAGACGGGAGCGCAGAGAAAAAATGTTTAAAGTTTGTAATAAGCAAGTGTTATATTATTAGATGGTTGAAAGGAGGTCTGACGGGGTGAAGGCAGATCCAAAAGGTGTACTAACCGGTTCTCATACTCTTACCGGAAACCATGCCTGTGCTGAAGGTGCTTTTGCAGCTGGATGCCGATTTTTAGGTCTATACCCAATTGTACCCTCGCTTGAGATATCTGAGAGATTTCTTGAGAGAGCCCCAGAAGTCGGTGCCACCTTTATCCAGATGGAAGACGAAGTTTCAGTCCTTGCAGCCGTTTTAGGCGCATCGTGGACAGGGAAAAAATCAATGACCGTGACTTCTGGTCCAGGACTGTCTCTTATGATGGAACACCTCGGACTTGGTGTGATGCTTGAAACGCCTTGTGTGATTGTTGATATTCAAAGAGCTGGCCCTGCTTTAGGTATGCCAGGACGTCCAGCTCAGGGAGATATGATGCAGGCACGATGGGGTTCACATGGAGATTATGAAATAATTGCTCTCTCCCCGAGTTCTCCACAAGAGATGTTTGATTATACTATTAAGGCATTTAATCTTTCTGAACGCTACCGTATTCCTGTTGCATTGATGTCAGATGCGTACGTTGCTCATCTGAAAGAGGAGATTGTCATTCCTCATGCAGAGGAGATTGAAATTGAACCCCGCAGATATTATAAAGGAGCAAAAGATAAATATTTACCATTTAAAAGAGATAAGGATTTTGTGCCGCGTATGGTGAATATTGGTGACGGCTATAAGTTTCATGTTACAGGGTTGACCCATGATGATCGTGGTTATCCTGTTATGAATGAGGAATGCCAGGAGTATAATGTCCATCCTCTGGTGTGGAAAGTTCGTAACTATGTAGATGAAATTATTGAAGTACAGGAGGCTGAAACTGAAGATGCCGAGGTTATAATTATTTCTTATGGAGCAACATCGAGAGCTGCGCTTAAAGCAATGGAGCAGGCACGAAAGTCCGGAATAAAGGTTGGTAGTCTTAGACTCGTCACAGTGTGGCCTTTTCCTGAGAAACGGGTAGCTGAACTTGCAAAAAAAGTAAAGGCCTTCGTGGTTCCAGAAATGAATTTTGGACAGGTCGTTCTTGAAGTTGAACGATGCAGTTATGGAAATGCAAATGTTATCTTTGTCCCTCATGGAGAAAATGGCGTTGAGAACACTGATGATTTACTTTCTGCAATCAAACAAGCCGGGCAAGCAGATAAAGTAGAGAGTGTGATTATTGAGTTTAATAAGGGAGTGTAGTATGAAAGCGAAGGAAACTAAGACGAAAGAGATTCAATCCGTCCCATCAAAAAAGGGCGAAATTCACCCGATGGAGAATTTGCTACGCATGGATAGGATGCCTCATATTTGGTGTCCTAGCTGTGGAATCGGCCTAGCTGTCACCGCCTTTGCCTCTGCGCTCGAAAAAGCAAACATTGATCCTGACAAGATAAGTATAGTCTCAGGCATTGGCTGTACTGGTAGGGTTGCAGGTTATGTAAAGCTTGATTCATTTCACACAACTCATGGCCGTCCCATTGCTTTTGGAACCGGAATTAGAGTTGCGAATCCAAAAATAAAGGTAGTTGTTTTTTCTGGTGATGGAGATCTTATTGCAATCGGCGGAAATCATTTTATACACGCTGCACGGAGAAATATTGATATGCTTGTAGTATGTGTTAATAACTTTATCTATGCAATGACCGGAGGGCAAGTGGCGCCGACAACACCACTCGCTGCTTATGCTACAACTTCTCCTTATGGGTGTGTTGAACCTCCATTTAATATTCCATACATTGCAGACTCGTCTGGTGCGGTATATGTAGCGCGATGGACAACACTACACATTCGGAGGTTGATAAATTCTTTAGCAGAGGCATTGCAGAAAAAAGGTTTTTCTGTGGTGGAAGTCATTTCTCCATGTGGCATGTATTATTCAAGAATTAACAAGCTTGGGGATGGGCTTGATATGATGAAATTTTATCACGATAATGTTGAGATAAGACATGGCGAAGATACCAAGAACCTTGATATTGGATTCCAGACAAAAATAATATGCGGTAAATTTGTGGATAGAGAAAGACCTTCTTACATGGAAAGATACAATCAGTGGCTTTCAGGTGTAAAAGGAGGTTCACGGGATGAAGGCTAGTCCAACAGATGTACTAACTGGTATTTATTATATAGACGGAGATGTTGCTGCTGGCTATGGTGCTTTGGCTGCAGGGTGCAAATTAGTTGCTGGCTATCCTATTACTCCGTCAACCGAAGCTTTCGAAGCGATGTGCCGAATGGGCCCCCAGGTAGGAACTGTATTTATTCAAATGGAAGATGAATTCGGTTCTATATCTGCCGTACTTGGCGCAGTATGGTCTGGAGTCAAATCAATGACAATCACTTCTGGTCCTGGTTATTCTTTAATGATGGAGAGTATTGGATTTGGTGCGATGTTGGAGACACCTTTTGTGTTACTCAATATTCAACGTGGTGGTCCCTCAACAGGAGTCCCGACCAAAACTGGTCAAGCAGACATGATGCAATCCCGCTGGGGTTCACATGGAGATTATGAACTCATTGCCATTTCACCGGATTCTCCCCAGGAGATGTTTGATTATACTATCAAGGCGTTCAATCTAGCAGAGAAATATCGATGTCCTGTTATGATAATGTCAGATGAGTGTGTCGGTCATATGACAGAAAAGGTTGTGATACCTGAAGCTGATAAGATAGAAATAGAACCAAGAAGATTTTACAAAGGTCCACCTGAAAAATATTTGCCTTTCAGCCCAGATCCTGACCTTGTGCCTAAAATAGCAAAAGCAGGTGATGGTCTTGGGCTGTACATCACTGGGCGTGTTCACGATGAAAGAGGTTATCCAGTAAAGAATGAAGAATTCAAAGCAAAATATGTTAGGCGCCTTGTTGATAAAATAAGACTCAATAAAGATAAAATAATTGAACTGAAGGAAGAGAGCACAGACGATGCTGATGTTGTAGTGGTCTCTTATGGTATTTCATCAAGAGTTGCAGTGAAAGGTGTGGAAATAGCAAGACAAAAGGGCATAAAAGTAGGTGCTCTCAGACTTGTTACAGTATGGCCTTTCCCTGATGAAAAGATAATTGACCTTGCCAAAAAAGTAAAGGCTTTTGTTGTCCCTGAAATAAATTATGGACAGATCGTTTTTGATGTTGCCAGATGTTGTCATGGTCAAGCAAATGTCGTGCTTATTCCTCATGGTGGTGCAGGTGTTCATAATCCACTTGATATATCTGATGCGATAGAGAGTGCAGCTAAAGAGGATAAGAAGATTGAAGGAGTTGTTGAATTCAAGACAAGATTAGAAAAGATTGTCTTTGAAAGAGGGTTAAAATTTAAGGAATGAACTCAATTATCAGCGCATTTAGTAAAGGTATAGAAAAATCCGGTATTGATCGCAAAAAGATCAGCATGCCATCAGATGTTCCCTTTAACCCCGATGTTGTGAAAGCGTTAGGTGTTGATTATTTTCAAATTCCTCGAGGACGTGCCATTGCTTTTGGAACTGGACTAAAATTGGGGAATCCATCTCTAAAAGTTGTTCCAGTTGCCGGCGATCTGATGACACTTGGTGGAAATCATTTTGTGCACGGTGCCAGGAGAAATATGGAGCTTCTTATTATATGTGTGAACAGCTTCGTATATAAAAAGATAGCGGGTAAACCTATTCCTTCTACTCAATCAGCGTTTTCACCGTACTCCACATTTGAGGAACCGTTCAATTTTCCGCATCTTGGTAACTCCTGTGGTGCTATATACACGGCGCGATGGACGGCTTTGCATACTGAAGAACTCGCAGATTCTGTTGCTGAGGCGCTGCATAAACATGGTTTGTCTGTCATTGAGGTACTTGCACCAGGTCCGAATTACTACACAGATATTGACAGTATCGAGTTAGAACTGCTAAAATTCTATCATGAGAATTCCACGATAAAAAATAATGAGGATCCAAAAAACGTTGCAATTGTGCCTGATGAGAAAATTATTGTTGGAAAATTTACCGACAAAGAAAGGCCGACATTCATTGACTCATATAATGTTCAACACAGCAAGATACTTGGTGACAAGTTTACTCCTCATGGAGGCAAAAATGGCTGAGATTAGATTCGCAGGCTATGGAGGTCAGGGAATTATTAGGTCTGGAATCATTGTAGGAAGGGCTGCTTCAATCTATGACGATAAATTTTCGACTATGAGTCAGTCGTTTGGGCCTGAAGCAAGAGGTGGTGCGTGTAGCTCGCAATTAGTTGTTTCGGAGAGCAAAGTGTTATATCCTTATCTTACTGCTGCTGGCATTCTTGTTGCTATGTCTCAAGCGGGTTACGACAAATTCGAACCAGAGTTGTCTGAGAAGGGGTTGCTTTTATACGATGAAGATCTCGTAAAACCAAAAGCATCCCGTGGTAATATAACGCCCTTTGCTATACCAGCAACACGATTTGCTGAACAGCTTGGTAAAAAGATCGTTGCTAATGTCGTGATACTTGGATTCTTTACTGCTATTACAAAAGTTGTGACTTATGAATCAATGAAAAAGGCGATTCCAGATTCAGTTCCTGAGAAAGCAATAGATCTGAATTTGAAGGCCTTTGAGCGTGGCTATAATTTTGGTCTTGAAGTTTTGAAAAAACAAAAGGAACCACAATAAAATTAATCTAAACAAGGAGTCAAAAATAACTATGCAAAAAGGAGCACTCGTCATTGGTGGAGGTGTGGCTGGGATCCAATCTGCCTTGGATTTGGCAAACGCTGGCTTTAAGGTTTATCTTGTTGAACGCGGGCCAAGCCTTGGTGGTCGAACATCCCAGGTCCACAAAATCTTCACCTCAATGGACTGTACTGCTTGAATACTCGGTCCACGATTAATGGATGTCGGTCGACATCCGAACATTGAATTATTCGCCAATAGCGAAGTTGTTCAAGTCCAGGGTGAGGTTCCTAATTTTAAAGTGAAGATTAGGCGTAAATCCACTTATGTAGATTGGGACAAATGTACTGGGTGCGGGGAATGTCCTGCTGTTTGTCCTGTAAAAATCGATAACGAATTTCAATTAAATTTATCAAAGAGAGAAGCTATATATCGTCAGTATATTCAGGCTGTTCCCAATAAATTCCTCATTGATAAAAGAGGATTGCCACCATGCCGTTTTGCCTGTCCTGCAGATGTGAATGCCCAGGGATATGTGGCTCTCATTTCCCAGGGTAAGTTTCAAGAGGCTTTAGAACTGGAAAGGAGGGATAACCCATTTCCATCAGTTTGTGGTAGAGTATGTACTCATCCTTGTGAATCAGAGTGTAAACGCAAAGATGTAGATGAATCTTTGGCAATTGCTCAGCTTAAGCGTTTTATTGCTGATCAAGAATCAGAAGGGGAAAGACCAAAGCCTGAGTTAAACAAAGAAAGAGTCGCTGTTGTTGGCGCAGGACCTGCTGGTTTATCTGCTGCTTATTTCCTTGCCAAACGGGGTTACTGTCCTACAGTGTTTGAGGCAACTGATCATCCTGGAGGGCTTCTCTACTGGGCAATACCGAGATTCAGGTTACCAGAAAAATCCCTTAAGCGTGATTTAGATTATATAAAAAGTTGGGGCGTAGAGATTAAAACAGGTGTTGCCTTAGGAAAAGATTTTGGTATTAAGGATCTCTTTGACCAGGATTTCAAAGCGATTTTCCTCGGTTTAGGAGCAGCAAAAGAAAAATCTATGGGGATTAAAGGAGAGGATCTTCAGAGAGTGGAATTATGTGTCGAATTTCTCAAAAAGACGATTCTGGATCCGAAGACTCAGGTAGGCAATAAAGTAGCAGTGATTGGCGGTGGAAACTCTGCTGTAGATGCAGCCCGTACTGTTTTACGTCTTGGTGCAGAAGAGGTTTTTATTG
>JAUWLY010000059.1 GCA_030613445.1 Candidatus Stahliibacteriota bacterium
TCAGGCGTCAGGAATACATACTCCATGCCCTGATCCTGGTGATTCGTCGATGTGGATTGACTCGGATGCCAGTGGTGGTGGATATTCTGATAGTGCCTTGTCGCCGCTCCTTGTTCCAACTCCTACCATGGATTGGTTAAAATATGGTTATTATAATTACGGTGGCAGCGGAAACTACATTAACGAACTTCGTGTTGGCATCAGGCACTTTACCGGTGGTGTTTGGAATGTCGTAGAACTCGCGTATTATCCTGCGGGAGTAACATCTGGACCTGGTTGGGATTCAGTCGATGTCTCGGCCTATACAACTGCTGACCAGATTCAGATCTACTTCTATCATGATGACCTCGGTACCTGGGGATATTATTCAGCATTTGACAATGTCTCAATCGACGCTACCATTTTCACAGCAGACCACGATGTCGGGTGTTCTCAGGTCGTGAGTCCACCTGAAGGTACTGTCCCAGCGGGTGACTATGATGTGATCGGCCGCATTCAGAACTATGGAAACAATATCGAGACTTTTGATGTAACGGCAAATGTCTATGATACGGTTGGCATGGTTTCGGTATTTTCGCAAACCGTGACCCTGACCGACTTCCCGGTTGCTGGTGATTCTAATGTTAATTTTGGCATGGTGACGTTTGCCCCAGATAGTTCCTACTACACTGAAATCTACACCGAACTCGTCGGCGATGTAAATCCAGCAAATGATACATCTGCAATCTATTCAACGACTGCGATATCGCCGGGCGATGTCATCTTTGAGCTTGATGCCGAGGCGATCACCGGTGACATTCGACTTCTCGGTGTTGAGTTTGATGGTGAATACTTCTACGTCACGGGTGCTACTGATATGACGCAGACCAAGGTCTATGTCATTGACACGGCAGGCACTCTCATGCACACCTACAACCAGCCAGCGCATTCAACTGGTTGGGGTTGGCGTGATATTGCGTGGGATTATGCCTATCGTGGTCCAGACCGTATCGACACCTTGTATTCTAGTGTTAATAACAATGTCGACAAATGGGGATATGATTTTGTCGGTGACAGTATAATCTACTACGGCAGTTTCCCTGGTCCAGAGAATCCCAATCGTGGGCTTGCCTATGATGGTGATGATAACTGGTTCTTCACCGCGAACTTCTCGAGTAACTGCTACAAATTCAATAAGGACACAGTTAATATCCAAAGCGTTGCTAACACCTATGCAATGTATGGTGCGGCATATGATGCTGGCCATCCTCCTACTGTTGACCCGTCGGTCTGGTGGCACAGCCAGGATGATCTGGGCGGCACTGGCTATTTGTTAACCATACATCAGATGGAGCCAGTGACCATGGCATTTACTGGTTACTTCCTGGCTCCGGTACCGACGATGAGTGCGACCGGTACAGCTGGTGGCCTCTGTTATTGGTCAGACTTCAGGGGTATGGATGTGCTCTTTGGTATGAACCAGGGAACACCTGACCATATCTTTGGCGTCTTTCTGCGTACGACGCCAGGTATCGAGGAGATGCCCGGTGTCGGAAGGCCGTCAGTCTTTGGTTTTGCTCCTATGACAAATCCGACAAAGGGTTCAGCAATTTCTTACATAACAACAACACAAGGAAACGTATCACTAAAGGTCTATGACGGCACTGGAAGACTCGTTGAAACATTGGTCAACTCAGTGCAGCCAGCCGGTGTTAACACAGTTAACTGGGATACCAGAAATATTGCCAATGGTGTATACTTCTTCAAACTCGAGTCTGTAAATCAACATGCTACACACAAACTGATACTTATTAAATAACAGAACTGCGATTCATTTTGTTACGCCCCCACACCTGTACATAGGTGTGGGGGCGTTTTTTTTACTCTACTAAGATAAAAAAAATTCCCACTATTGACATACCTAAATTTTTAATTATAATAATAAACTAAGTCATTCAAATTTGTAAAACAAACTAATTCGAAGAAAGGAGGTGATAAAGGACCACAAAAAGGGTTAATAGGGATAGGCCCCAGGATAAAATACAAAGATATCCCTTTATTTATATTCATTAAGGAGAAAAAATGAAGAAAATATTAATGATTGCGTTATGTCTGGTAATAGTGCCTATGCTCTTTGGTGCAGTACCAAATGCAGATGGAGTGAGTAAGACAGTAGGACCGACATTAATGGGTCCGAGGAGCCTATTGGTTGATCGAAAGCCAATAGATTTTGTATTCAGCAGAAGCGATCTCTTGTTTGACCAGCATGCAACACACTATACCACCTTCGATGCCTGTCAGAATGACAGTATAATGGGCTTCTATCCAAGAATTGCTGATAATTTTACAGTGACTAGTGATGCAAATGTTGATTCCCTTGTTTGGTGGGGTGGATATTGGAATACCATGACAAATTCAATCATGGACTTCAACATTGAAATCTATCCTGACAGTGCTGGGTTTAATCAACCGCAACAGGATCCAATTTACTCTGCAAGAGTCGGATTTACAGAAACATTAATATCTGCTCCTGATAATTATTATTATTACGAAGCAGTCATCCCGCCATTTGCAGCAACTGCTGGCGTAACCTACTGGATTGTATTCCAGCCATTCCTGACTTTCCCACCTCAATGGGGTAACAATTGCGATTATCCTCCTGAGTGGGGTGACGGACAGGAGCAGTATTTCAAGAGCGCCTACTTTGGTTTTCCAGATTGGGTTACTGCTACCACAGTCTTTGGCAGACCAGACGAAACCTCATTCCAGATATACGGTACTACAGGGGGAGCTGTTATTGTCTGGGACTTTGAAACTGGTTGGCAGGATTGGACCCATACTAATGGTCTGGTTTTCCCAGCTGCTTGGGGTGTTCAGCCGTCAGGAATACATACTCCATGCCCTGATCCTGGTGATTCGTCGATGTGGATTGACTCGGATGCTAGTGGTGGCGGATATTCTGATAGTGCCTTGTCGCCGCTCCTTGCTCCGAATCCTACCATGGATTGGTTAAAATATGGTTATTATAATTACGGTGGCAGCGGTTCCTACATTAACGAACTTCGTGTCGGCATCAAGTACTTTGACGGCAGCACATGGAATGTCGTAGAACTCGCGTATTATCCTGCGAATGCAACATCTGGACCTGCATGGGATTCAGTCGATGTCTCGGCCTATGCAACTGCTGATTTGGTTCAGATCTACTTCTATCATGATGACCTCGGTACCTGGGGATATTATTCAGCATTTGACAATGTCTCAATCGATGCTACCATATATTCAGCAGACCACGATGTCGCCTCTATTGAGTTCTTGAGTCCGGGTCTAGTTGTATCTCCTGGTCTTGAGGATGTAATAGGAGTCGTCGCAAACTTAGGCAACTTTGACGAAACTTATGATGTCCACTGTGTGGTAACGGATCCGTCCGTTGTATTGGACCAAACTCTCAATGTTACAACTCTTGTTGGAGAAAGTGATACTTTAAATTTTGGCTCAGTTGATTTTCAGGATGGTACTACTTACGACATCATGATGGCAACACTACTTGTCGATGATGATCCGACCAATGATACATTGACTCAGACTACAAACTGTACATCTGCCTTCTGGGAGATTCTCGATCCGCCCGGGTTCCCTATACCGTGTGCAGGTCACTCAGAAGCAAGTGCCCATGATGGTTATTATTACGTGTTCGGCATCGCTGACTTAGATACGGTCCTTGTTTATGACATTACCAATAATCAGTGGCTTGATGGAACAACTAACCCTTATGGTCCGGGCAAATACGGCACGGCAAATTGTGTGAATGGTAAATTCTATCGCCTTGGCGGAACTGCCGCTTGGCCAACTCCACTACAGCGCCTTGATATCCTTGACCCGCCCAATACCTGGTCTGCCGGTGCAACTCCACCATATGCGAATATGGATCAAATCACCGGAGTATATAAGGATTCGCTCCTCTTCTCCTTTGGCGGTGGGCAATGGTCAGTGACGCCAATTACTGATGTCTATTTCTATGATACGTATCTGGATTCCTGGACAACCTGTACCAGTTTCCCTGCACCGGGTAACGGCGCTCTGGCAGGTGGCATAATTGATTCGTTTGCCATTCTTGCCTTTGGTTATACAGCAGCTAACGGTTATTCGAATGATTATATCGTCGGTATCATAGACCAAGCCGATCCATCTAACATCACCTGGGGCAGCTGGATTTCAACTGGCTTAACAGGTTGCCGTCGTGTTCCGAGTGGTGCTGATGAGTTCAACAAAGTACTCTGGGTTATTGGCGGACAGGTCTCAGGTGGTCAATTAGACCGTACATTATCATATGATCCATATACTGATGTCTGGACCGATTGGGCTATGCCGAAACCGGCGCCAATCTGTAATGTTACACCACTTCCGATCACATCGACAACCGCAGGAGACATTGGTGTGTTTGTTGGTGGTGGTTATACGAGTGGTTATGTTAGTGATCATGAGGTTTTCCATACTGGTTACTACACGAGTATCGAGGAGATGCCGGGTCAGGAAACTGCAGGCACCTTTGGTTTTGCACCAAATATGCCCAATCCAACAAAAGGCTTCGCACCTATTACATACACAACAACCATGAACGGCAAGGTCTCAATGAATGTTTATGATAATACTGGAAGATTGGTCAGGACACTGGTTGATCGTGCAATCGAACCAGCCGGTACAAAGACTGTATACTGGAATCGTAAAGACAACAATCATCGAGATGTTGCTAATGGTATCTATTTCATAAGACTCGAGGCTGAAGAAAATACTGCTACACACAAACTCGTGCTCGTTAAATAACAGACCCGCGATTTACTTTGTTACGCCCCTACATCAATGTATTGGTGTGGGGGCGTTTCTTATCAGCCGCTGGTCAATCTGAATTTTATGGGTATTGACACCCATACACGCACAAACTTATCACGCTGCTTTGCGGGCGTAAACTTCGCCCTGCGCGCCGCAGCAAGCGCCGCCTGATCCAACATCTGATTACCACTCGACTTCAAAACCTGGGCCTCAATTATACTCCCATCAATATCAACTAACGCCTTAATCACTGTATTACCCTCAATCCCCGCACGCCTCGCTAACTCAGGATACTTCGGAAGCGGAATCTTAATCGGCCTTGGCTTTACCTCTACCTTATAATAAGGCACAATCTCAATCCCCGGACCAGTAGGCATCGTCCTTATAATATCCTCCTGAAACTCGGTAATCGCAATAGTCTCCACTGCCTCCTCAGCAAGCTCACTCTCCGCCTCAATCGCCACCTTAGGACGCTCCACAGGCGGCGGCTCCTCAAACTTCTCCATCATCGCTGAAATCTCCTCCACCATCATCACTACCTCCTTCCTTAACTCATAAGGAGCAGGCGGCGCATAAGGTACAAATGAAAAAAGTAGAATAAATATAATGATACTGGAAAACATCCCAACCCTAAGATATACCCCGTACATAAGCTTATGGTCACGCATCATAATCTCCCAAATTCAGTTGCAAAGGTTATCTTAAATGCCTTTGCCTCTTTTAACTGATCGAGAATTATATCTACTGTCCCATAATTCACCATTTCATCAACATTAAGGATGGCAATAAGTTCTGGATTATCCCAAACCTTTGGCGCTATTTTTGCTGCGACCAGATCCTCAGTAATAATATTATCATCCATGTAGACCTTACTCTGATTATCCACCCATATATAACTAACATTACGCCGCATTAAAATACGTTCAGTAGACCGGGCTTGAGGAAGTTTAATTTTAAGGTGTAAGGTTGTTGCTCGAAACACTGTTGTAACCATAAAAAAGAGTATAAGGAGAAATGCAATATCTGCAGTTGATGCAGTGGGTATATCCACGCTTTTTGTTGCTCTTCGTATAATACTTTTCCTCATCATTCCTCGCTTGTTGGTATGAGACTAATCTTATTAGCCCTTAACTTCCGACCATCAGGCATTGTCACCCTGCATAGTTTTATCTGATCAAGCACATGAACCACATTTTTATATGGCGCTTCCTTACTTGCACGTAACGAAACAACAAGCAAGGTATCGCGCTCAAGCAATCTTTCTTCGACAATCCTCTTAATTTCGTCATATTCATGGGGTGACAGGTCCTTTTCTACACCTGATGCTTTGATTCTAATCGCGCCCGCAGGATTGATCATAACCATAACAATATTTTCAGGTTTCACTTGCACAATATCTTCCTCTTCTGCCTTATCGGGTAAGAGCATTTTCAATCCCTTATCTTTAGTAAATACTGTCGATGTAAGGAAGAAGATAAGAATTAAGAATGCTACATCACCCATTGCAGAGGTCGGCATTACGTGCTTGGTCTTTTTCTTCTCCCGCAGTTGCATTATTTTTTCCTCTTGGGATACTGCTCTATCAGATAATCGATGAGTCCGCTTGCTGCTTCTTCCATATCGCGGGTATAACCATCAACTTTACTGGAAAAGAGAATATGAATTATCGCAAGTGGTGTAGCAATTATTAATCCCCATTTAGTAGTAATAAGGGCTGTAGAAATTCCACTTGCCACAATTGTCGGCTCAACCTCACCGGCGATAGCAATTGCTGCAAATGCAGTAATCATACCCATAACTGTACCCAGAAATCCAAGAAAAGGTGCGACTGTGGTAAGACCACCGAGAAGAGCCATTCCACGATCAAGGAATGCCAGTTCAATTGCTGCACTGCGTGCAACCATCTCTTCCATTGCATCTTTACCTTTATCAGCTTTTTCTAAAACCGCCCTCAAAATCTTTGCTACAGGTGCAGGAGTTTGATCACATAAAGCAATTCCAGCATCAACATCCTGGGAATCAACCGCTGAAGTCAGCTTCTCAAGAAACAGTCTTGGATTGAGTCGAGCCTTAATAAAAAGGCTGAACAGTCTTTCTAAAATCAATCCGATACCAACAACCGCACAAACAAGCAAAAACCACATCACAAAACCGCCGCCGCCTTCGGCGCCTACTGTAAACTCCCTTATCATATGTTTCCTCCTTTCATATCTATATAATATTATATCTAATAACTATAGAATGTCAAGTTTCGAAATTATAAAAACTCAGCAACATCAAAAGTAAATCAATCGCATTTATCCCCACTGGGGTTTACTTTGAACTTACCGAGTAATAAAGAACTCCCCCGATTAGAGAAAATATGCCCGAGCCCAATAAAAGACAACTTTCTATACGTGATAGACTCAAAGAACCAATAATTAGATCAAATAGATCCGAAGGCCCGGCAGTTCCGAGCAAAGGGAAGTAGAAAAGCATTCGATATATATGGAAAACAGCCAGTGCAATAAGAAAGATACTTCCGATTACAGGAAAAATCCATATACCTTTGCTTTTAATTAACACCAACAATTTTTTGATTATTAATCCATACATAATTAAGGAAACTACTGTTAAGAGAATTGCCACAATGAATAAAAATTCAGCAGGAATATCAGCCCTCATATCATCCTCCTTTTTTAAACTCTAATTTATTTCCCTCTTGTGACTCTATAGAATTTGAGATTAGCAATCAGAGATAGTATACCTGAAACGAGAAAAAAACCATAGGCAACGTAATTAATACCACCTTTTGGTAGCATCATCTTTCCTTCAAATCCACAAAAGAATAATTGAATAACAGCGAAAAAGAAAATACCTGTAGGCGCAAAGACCATAAACTGCCAATCGGTTCGCTCACCAAGGACAATTTCGTAGCGCCTGGCAATTATTCCCAACACAATAAAAGCAAGCCACAGTAGAATTGCACCAAGAACGAGTAGATAATTGGGAATTACAGCAAGTACCTGATACTTTCCCGGCTCAATACCAAATGGCACCATAACTATGAAAAATTGAATTATAAAACCTCCCTCAACTTTTAAATGCTACATCCTAATATCGAAATCCGAAATTCCGTCTCGTGTCGAACACTCGATGTGAGATATAAACAATGTCAAATGACCAAAATTCAAATATTAAAACAAAGAGGTTTTGGATTTGAGAAATTAGGATTTAGAATTTGTTTCGGATTTAGGGCTTCGGATTTCGGATTTTTCACTTCAATTGCCTCGTTCACTTCACTATTTCCAACATCCTTTTTGTCATTTCCCCGCCTTTTGATGGACCAATAATCATACTGGCTGCCTTACCTAATGTAAAGATGAGTTTACGTACATCCTCATCATAAAATTGATCAACTTTGATACGCTGTTTCTTGAGTTGATTTTTATAGACACGCTCTGTAAAATCTCCTAAGTAATCTTTCAAAATCTTTTTTATCTCCTCCAGAACACCAGATTCCAGTTCGACAATTTCCTTCTCTTTCTGTGGCGCAGTTACTACAGGTACTGCAGCAGGTTTTTTTTTCAGTTCTTCAAGAAGAGTCCATAAATCATTTAAGGCAAGACCTTCGGTACGATCGAACAGACTTCCCACAAGACTATCCTTATCCAAGCTCATAATAAGTCCTTTGGTTTTACCTAACATTTCTACTCTATCAATATTTATATCGCCAATTGCACTTATCGTTTCAAAAATGACTGTCGCCATCTGAGAGATTTCTTTTTTTATTGACTCACTACTTTGTGTAATGGCTAATTGACCTGATTTGGGAACAATGAAAGGACAAGGCAAACCTTTCTCTTCGTAACCGTTCAATAAATCCTGTTTCATATTACTTCATCCTCTCAATAACCGCTTGAACTTTTGCCCTTGCCTGGGATGAACCCATTTCTTCTACAGATTTCTTAACCAAAAAATCAATTAAAGTACGCAATCCTTGAACAAACTCATCTTCTCTATCTTTGGGAGGATTATCATTGAATGTAAGCTCATTATTAATTAGATCAACATAAGGAGATATCTCGCCACCAAGAATTCCTAAACCTTGTTTCAGTAATTCAAACCAGTGTGTTTTATTATCCACACCACCGAATTCATCAATGAGCAGATTAATCTGTTGAACCTTTGAGCTAATGCTGCGGGGAAGTTCTATCTTCGGTTTTTCAGCGATTGCAATTAATGATTTGAACTTCTCGATAATCTCGGTAGGTTCTCTGTGCCTTTCAACCTCAACCCCAATATATCTTGGTCCGTATGAATATATCACAAGCCGGTTAGCGCCATAGCAAAGCGATAGGTAATCAATATCACCCATGTTTAGGTTGTTTTTTATAACCTCGCTTGCCGATGAAAAGAAAGCTGCCAGGTCACCAATGGGTGCAGTGGAAGAACCTTTCATTTCTTCAATTGAACCATCCTCAGCCTTTATTAAGGTATAACCAATTACTCCAGGAATTTTATCTAATACTTCCATATTATCCTATCCGTCAAAAGCGAATAGCTAACATATGATTAAAGCTTAATTTTCTTTTTGAAATCTTCAAATTTTTTCCTGAAAAGAAGTTTGCCATACACTTTTGGTCCCTCAACATTAATAAATTCCTCAAGATTTTTAAGTGCCTCGTCAATTTCAGCAGATGTCAATCCAGTCTTTATCTCAATTTCCAATGTCTCTTCATTAATTTGCAAAGCATCAAGTGTCTTCTTATTATTTGCATTAACCTCCGACCATTTCTTCAGCCAATTTAACCCATTTTTTGCAAAATTTTCAAAAAGAACTCTTAAGAATTCTGTGAGTTTTGACATAACTCTTTCTGCGGCAGCCGCATCATCAACCAATCCCTGATCTTTTAACCAAACAACAGTTTTTGTCGCTTCATAACCACCAATCTTCGACTCGTCAATCACGTCGCCCAATTTTCTTTTACCATCAATCAATGCAAGAATCTGCCAGTCAGTTCTTCTTAGGGCAACGCCAGATTCCAAATCCTTAGTTGACTTTGTGAGTATTGTTTCGAGTGGGGGTAGTTTTTTCTTGATTTCCTCAAACTCAATACGTCTCTTTTCAATATCTTCGGTTAACTTTCCAAGTTCTTCAGAGATTGTTTGCTCTGGAGAGCTAACACCAAGTTCAAAGTTTGCTTTATCCAGATCTACAAAAGAAAGATTAAATAATGCCTCCATACCTTTTTCCGAACCGTCTGTTGCATGTATGACCAAACCATCCTGTAGATATATCTCCCCAGAAACTCCGCCGAAAATTTTTAAAACACCTGATTTCTTAACCCGCGCCAGGAATTGTAAAACATCACCAAGTATAAATTCTTTAAGATTTATTTCAAATCCAGCCATTAAATCAAATGCAACCAATTATGTAGCAAAAAATACATTCTTCCAATTAAAAGAGAAATACGTGCCATAACTGTATACCCGAATGATGCCCCAAATGCAATCATCAAAAACCACACACCTATTCTCGCTAACCCGCCAAACATACCTTTATGTTCTTTAGAAAAGAAAAAGTAAATGATGCCTGTAATGACCCCAATTATTACTACAGGAATTGCAATCGCATTAAGAAAGGTCATCACTCCGGGGTTGGTGAATAAACTTTTCCAACTTTCTATTTGTATGAATGGAACAAGCGTAGCCCTTACCTGTTCCACTGCATTACTCTGAAGATAGGTGATCAGGTGATAACCAGAATAAGAACCTACGATAAAAGCGAGGGGCCAGCGTGACATCCAACCCACTTTTGGAAACAGTCTCATTATCATCATAATTCCCAATATGAAAGGAATAATGAGAAGAAATTGTCCTTGTCCAAAAAGAGGTTGTATTAAATTTGGCAGCAAGATATTAAAATAGGAATAGACTGCCCAGTACGCTGCAGACACACCCACAAATAGATGCTCAGCAAATTTATAAAAGGGGTTGTCTTTATAGAGAAAACTGAGTATACATAAGGTGAGAAGCGCAGCTATCCAGATTCCGAGTGTCTCAATCATTTTTTTCTCCTTTTACCGAGCAGGTAGAAGAAATTAGCAAACAGAATGAAAAAAATTATCAATCCATGAGCTATTGATTGTGCATCCATACCCCGAGAAGCAGTGCCACTTGTTTCAAGTATGGTCTCGTACTCAGCTGCTCCTTTCATACCTCCTATTAATCCTTGAAGTTGCCCTGCATTCAAATATGGATAGAATGCAGGAGCACTCACCGCAGTAACACCGCCCGCCACTTTCTGTCCCTATCTTCCTTGAGCAATCATTATCCACTCTCGCACACCTGGATCACCTGCTGAAAGGCTGATTATGAGATCGATATTATCAAAATTCCTTACCCCCTTCATTATTTCGAATTCTCCTATTGGATGTCCTGCATAATCTAAGGGAAATGTTTTCGGTATGTTTTCAGCCGCAGAAGAGATGACAATAATACCGCCGGCTTTGTATCCAAGATTCACATAGTCGACACCATACTCTTTTTGGTATTCCTCAGCAGCCTGCTCCATTGATGCCTGATTAAGAGGAATCCCTTGTGGCCAGAGTCCCATTCCAATAAT
>JAUWLY010000184.1 GCA_030613445.1 Candidatus Stahliibacteriota bacterium
GATGATCTCAGTCCGACCGGTACACCACTATCCAAGATCACAAAGCTCGCTGATGACCAGACTTTTGAAAACTGGATTTATCATTCGGTTATAGGCTGGTACGGTGACACCTTTGATATCATACCTGGTTGTGCATACGAAATGCTTGCGGTGACTGATGATACAATTATCCTTGTAGGATCTAATGATCCAGATGGACTCATTCCTCTGAATGAAAATCCTGGCGCGATTGGTGATCGCAACTGGGTTTCAGTTCCGTACAATGCAGTGTATAACCGCGTCATTGATATCACTGATGAATACAGCTCAGGCGGTGAGGCAGTGACCAAGATCACGAACCTGAGAGATGACCAGATCTTTGAGAGCTGGATTTATCATTCGGTTATAGGCTGGTATGGCGACACCTTTGACATTGTACCTGGACGTGGATATGAAATGCTTGCTGTTCTTGATACGACATGGAATCCCACTGAATTCAGCAATGAAACGTTCTTGCAGATGGCAGCAAGGCGCAAAAAACACACTGATGTTGAAGTCAGACTCGGTACATTATCAGAACCTGACCGTTCGCCGGTCTGGGCAATGAATGAAATAGGTTATTTGCCAGCACATGCTAAGGCAAAACAGGCATATCGTCAGGCTGGCATATCGCATATCGTGCGTGCTGAAATCGAAATGCCGGATTGTGGGCAAGTCGTGTTTACAGCATATCGTCTAAATCAACCGCATGATGTATTGACTGAGAACATTATCGGCTGCGGCACCGCTGCTAAGAATGATCTACATGTACTGTGGTTTGACGCGGGTAATTTCATGAGACCGTGGGAACATGGTGAAGAGATTATCCTGATAGTCGAAGCATTGAAACAAGGAAAAGGCTATTTTACGGTCTTGAGTTTCAAGCTTGACCAGGCAGTGGATATTCAGGAACTGGGTGAGCTTGTGCTCATGAACATACCTGAGCCAAGTGCCGGTAAGGGCACAGTATCGTGGAACATGGTTGACAATAACCATGTGATTGGCTATAGTCTTTACCAGGGTGACCGAAGAATGAATGAACAAGTGATTATTGAAAATGAATTCAGCGCTTCTGATGATGCAATCTTGAAACCTGTGATAAAAGGTGGTTATGAAACAGTATTTGGTTCACATGGTTCGCGCTTGAGCGTGACCCCAGTTTCCTATGCTTTTTCGATTTATCCAAATCCATTTGCCAAACAGACACGAGTTGACTATGCAATTCCTGAACCTACTTTAGTTGAGGTTAAGATTTACGACGTGACTGGAAAAGTTATTAAGACGCTAATGAATAAAAAAGTCGAGCCTGGCTATTATCAAATAGACTGGTATGGAAAAGACAATATCGGCAGAAAAGTTGCTGCTGGTGTCTATTTCATACGGATGAATGCTCAGGGATTCGAGTCTCAGCAAAAGGTTATTTTTGTACGCTAAGATTAAAATGGGTGGGGACATTTATGTCCCCACCCTGAAACAAGGAGTATGAATATGAAACTAATTAGTAAAATTGTGGTGATGTTAATACTCGGGGCTGCATGCGGTTTTGGACAACAGACTTGTACGGTTAACCAGATAGTAAAAAATCTGCCTATTGCTGATGTCAATGGAACACACTGGTATATATACAACCTTGCTGATGCTGAAGGCGACGTATGCGTTGAGACCGATTCCAGTTGTTTGACTTTTCTATCTGGCAGTGACCTTTTCTGGAGTGCTGAGGTAGGCCATGCGTTTTTTCCACCTCAACCGCTAGTTGATGACTGGCTTCTCATGTTCGGTTCATGGGATTCTGCTTATGTGAATCCTGGTGTATATGGTGATAAACAAACCCATACCGGGTTTTACTGGCTCTATTCAGACAGCTTGACCAGTACCTCACTTAACGAATGGCCTGATGATACAGTGCGACCCATACCAAAACCTATTGTGACCAAGACTGGTCCGGGCGGCGGTGCCAATGATACAATCTGGGTTACGATCCCCAATCCGCGTGAAACAAGGTACAGTGGACAAACTGCATATGATGTACTTGGATTCTGGTTATTTGCCGATACAACAACTGCCGCCGGTACGCCGAATGCTTATGATGCTGGTACTGCTATGGACTTTGGGTTTATCGCGGTAGATG
The DNA here is from genome assembly GCA_030613445.1 of Candidatus Stahliibacteriota bacterium. GTDB lineage: Bacteria > Hydrothermota > Tepidihabitantia > SM23-42 > SM23-42 > JAUVZL01. Next base: position 2,147 of record JAUWLY010000184.1, read on the forward strand.
GTGTGTTTGGCGAGAATACTGTGCACTGGATGCTTGAGAGTGATGGTTTTGAAGGATGGTCGACCTGGACCACTTATTTTGCGTACAAAATTGTGGCGCGTCCGGATACAACTATCGATAATGTTGGGTACTCAACATATTATTTCTCCCAGAACTCAGACCCGATTGACGTATATCAGAATGTCATCAGCATTGAAGAAAATACCCAACCGAGAGTCCAGCAAATAATGCTTCAGGCATTTCCCAGTCTATTTGCTGAGAACACGCGTATTGTTTTCTCAATCACAAAACCTACCCTGGTTAAACTTGTCGTGTACAATACATCAGGTCAGATTATAAGAACCCTGATCAATAATATGAAACCCGCTGGTGAACATCATATAGAATTTGATGGTACTGATGCCCAGGGTATTGAGTTACCTGCAGGTATCTACTTCTATCAATTGCAGACCTCTGAAGAGCAATTAACAGGTCGGCTGACCAAACTACGATAAACAGCAAACATATTTTTAGCAAAGGGGCTCAGCTGAAATAATGCTGAGCTCCTTTGTGTTCTCAAGAAATCCCTTAAGTTTTTCATCAATTGAACTCCTATATTTTGCACGATGAATCGTGCGACTACATCATAAAGGAACTTCTCGATGCGTCCCCCTTTTGTGAGACTTACTCGAAGAGTAAAGAGTTACTGTTCGAGCGTAGTCGAGAACACACATTGAGGTACTTCTCGACTCGCTTCGCTCGCTCGAAGAGAAAATAGGTGGGAACAATTGGGGTCAAATCTCAACATTCAACATTTTCTAATGTTTTTGCGTTATAGGTTAACATAATTGATTTTTGATTTCAATGTTGAATGTTGAGAATTGACCCCACATAATTGAGGTGGGAGCGACTTTCCAGTCGCGATAACGGTTGTATTGTCTCCTTTTCTCCCCGTCTCCGTTTCCCCGATACTCTGCAAGCGGGGTTGACATTCCCGTATATTTAGATACAATCATTTGGAGTATAGATGCTAAGTACGGGAAAAGAAGACGAGTTAAATAAGATAATAAAGCACGCAAACGAGTTCGAAGCCGCTGGTAAGATCAAGCAGGCAATAAAAGAGCTCCAGAAAGCCATAAAGCTAAACCCCAGAAGTGGCAATGCTTTCAACCGTCTCGGCGACCTCTACATAAAAAGCGACAACATAGATGAAGCTACTGATGCATTTCAAAAAGGCGTTGAAGCCTTTCGTAAAGATAATTTTGCACGAAACGCGCTTGCCTTATGCAAAAAGATATTGAGACATAACCCCGGCAACGTACAGACCAATTTGGACGTTGCTGAATTACTGGTAGACCTCGATGAAAAAAGCGATGCGCTCATATACTACTTCTCATACATTGACAATCAGCTCGCCGAGAAAAAAACCAAAGAAGCTCTAAAGGCGATCGATGCGGTACGGGATCTTGAGATCTTCAGCGGCAAAGTTATTAAGAAAATTAATGAAGTATACAAGATACTCGGCAGAAATGACCTCGCCAAGAAATTTGCTGAACAGTTACTTATGGATGATACTATTGTAGAAGACATTACTGTGCTTGGGACACCGGTTAGTCCTCCAAAAACCAAACCGCCCAAAAGAGAAGGAGGCAAGAAAGTAATTAGAGAAGTTGTTGCGGAAAAGAAAGCCGTTAAACCTGAACCAGAAGACATTGGAGCCAGGACAGACATTGCCCATCTCGATGATGCCGTAAAGAGTATTGAAAGTGCTGTTGCCCAGTTACGTAAAGCAATGCGTCTGGATGAGGTGATTGTTGCTCTGGAGGGATCGCTGACTTCTTTTTCTGACGAGCACAAAAAAGCCATTGCCCTTATGCAAAAATCACTGCACATTAACCTCAATGCACTGGAAAAATCTATCAAGGATTTTCACGAGAGTTCGAGTAAGAACATGAGGGACCTGGAGCCGCTTCTCCGGGATTTGAACGGTGCACTTTCCAGTTTGAGTAAGAGTCAAGCGCTCTTCTCTAAAGACGTGAACGAAAATCTGCGAAATATGAGTGACACCTTCAATGCCACTACCCGGGATGCTATGCGTGATGTCAACAAAGCCTTGAAAGAATTCCAAAAAGCAAGTAATGATATGTGCATAAAAATGGGCGAGACAAAAGAATGCAGTGTTTCAATGTTAGGAGTCAATGAAGACATAAAGGTTTCACTGCAACAAATGAATGACTCGATGCTCAAGTTTATTATGGCTCAAGAGCTTAAGGAGAAAAAACAGGGTCGTTTTGCGCTTATCATTATTATCATCGTTGCTGTAATATCTGGCTTGCTTATATTCCAACTTTTTATTTAGACACACAACTAGCAAGCTCCAAATCCCAAATAACAAGTAACCGATTCTTCAGTTATTAAGTTACTAAGTAATTAAGTTACTAAGTAATTAAGTTACTCAGTCATTAGGAACCGTGCGCAGCACTTCTTCAGTGAAACGTGTCTGCAGCCGACCTGTCTCGAATTATTATGAGAGGAGGCGTGTCTTCAACGGAGTGTGTCTTCAGTTCGCGAATGCGAACATGCTTCCAGCATAGGGCCTCTACCGCTGCGAACCTGTCTCGAGCTTTGTCGAGAGAGCAGCCATACCTCCTCCAATACCCAGTTTTCGTTTCCCCGATACTCTGCAAAACCGGGTTGACATCTTTGATTAAATGATTAATATTAATGAAGAGAATAGACACAGAACTACTGAGAGGAGGAATTATGTATAAAGTAGTGATGTTGATTGTGTGTATGGTATTACTCACCTCTGCGAATGGTCTGGAACCATTACAGATACGCGCTTCACAAATGGAGTGTCAGCAAGTCCAGGTAGAGCGGCTTGCGGTGCCAGTAACATGCGAGTATACTGGTGTGACGACTGTACCTCCCTGGCTTACTCTGGATCCGCCCTGGGACCCCAATGTTCAGGTCGCAGATGTCTACGATCTTGATGACCAGCTTATCTCTATGGCTGAGGACGCTACTGGAAGAATCTATGTTTGTTATGAAGCCCTTACCACTGGCGGTGACTACCGTATTGGGATTGCGACCAGTACTGATCAAGGTATAACATGGGATAATAGAGCTTGGGGCGCAGGTGGTTATGACATGCGCTATGGTGAAATTGCGATAACCACCGACGGTAGAATTTGGCTATGGAGTCAAATAGATGGTCCTGGCATTAATCATTGCCCTTGTTATATGATGTCTTATTATGGTCACTACAACGATCCTGATACTCTCAACGGCATATGGTATTATGGTACTTTGCCTAATTACTACAATCCTGAAGTAATAACATACGGTGATGGTTCACAATTCGTATTGGCATCGTTCCGCATAGAAGGTGGAACAAGTGATACTGTGGCATACTTCTTTAGTCACGACAGTATGGGAGCGGCTTCTCTTATGAAAATTCCCTACAGTCTTGATCTGGATATAGGTCCATCAGTTGGCATTAATGTCATTGGCAGTGATACGATTCTCACCCATGGTATTGGGTATTATGACGCGGCAAATAGCGATTGGGATGTGGATTGCCTCCTTGATTCTATGGCTGGACCTCTTTATGGCTGGGGCACAGGTGATCCTGCTGATGACCGCTGTCCTTCTGTATTCTGTTCAAATGGCTATGCCTATATCGCTTACCAGGCATATGTTGGCGTCAGTGATAATGACATAATGTACAATTATTCCACTGATTATGGCGAGAACTGGGCAAGTATTGTTGATTTAACCAATGATGCCTCAAATGAAACCTATCCCAGATTATATGGCGACGATCAGAAAATTGGTCTTGATTATGTGTATGGCAATAATAGAGTTCGATTCAATTATTCGCTTGATAATGGTATAACCTGGCTCGGTACACCTGAACAGATCAATGAAGGTACAACAGTGAACCCTGGTTACCATTCAGCAAGCCTTTTGTATACGTCTTCTTACTGGCATGCTGCATGGGAGGATAC
>JAUWLY010000295.1 GCA_030613445.1 Candidatus Stahliibacteriota bacterium
TAAGACAATAAAAGCACGGATGGCGCGTCTCATATTCGTTAATGTCAAGACACACTTTGCCTCAACCGAGGGTTCGTTAACCACCCAGGAAATGGTTTTTGCAGGTGGCAGTCTCCGGGCTTTCGCCATGGATAAAAGTGAGGTTCAGTCGCGTTCTTACGGGAACTACAATCAGGCTGGTTTTGAATTTATCAAGTCACTGAAGCTACTTGATAATGCGGCGCGCGTGCGCGATGAAGCAGTGATGCTGCTTAGCGCCAAACCATGTCCGCAGATGAAGACTACTCTAATCCTCGACGCCGAACAAATGGTTCTTCAAACCCATGAATCTTGTGGCCATCCAACTGAATTAGACAGAGTCCTGGGTACTGAAGCATCCTATGCGGGCACTAGTTTCATGACCCAGGATAAATTAAACAAATTACAGTACGGTTCAGAGATAGTGAACATCGTGGCTGATGCGACAACGCCAGGTGGGTTAGGTACTTTTGGCTGGGATGATGAGGGTATCCCAGCACAGAAAATCTATCTTATTAAGAATGGTATGTTTGTTGGTTATCTCACTTCACGCGAAACCGCCCCGGTTGTCAATGCTAAATCAAGCGGTGCGATGAGGGCTGATGGTTGGAACAGGATCCCCCTGATCCGGATGACCAATATCAACTTGGTTCCAGGTAAGTGGCGCTTTGAAGACATGATTGGTGATACTGATAAAGGTGTCTTCATGACCACTAATAAATCATGGTCAATCGATGACAAAAGATTGAATTTTCAGTTTGCCTGCGAGCTGGCCCGGAAAATAGAGAAAGGCAAGCTTACTGAGGTTTATAAAAATCCAACCTATGCTGGTATAACACCGCAGTTCTGGCGCAGCTGTGATGCCTTGGGTAATAAAAAGACCTGGGAACTTTTTGGTGTTCCGAATTGCGGCAAAGGAGAACCTGGTCAAACTGCTTTTGTTGGACACGGTACAGTCCCAGCACGTTTCAGAAACATTCAGGTAGGGATAGCCAAATAGGATGACACGTAATAAGTTCCAAGTCCCAAGAACCAAGCTCCAAGAAAAAGGGAAACGAGTACGTTACAGTATTTGTAACTTGGATCTTGGCTCTTGGCTCTTGGATTTTGGCTCTTGGATCTTGGTTCTTGGAGTTTGGTGCTTGCTGGTTGTCAATTGTGCTTACTTCAACACCTTTCATAATGCGCAAAATTATTTTCGGCAGGGTAAAAAACTGGTTATCCATGATACCCTGAAAACAGATTCAGAATTCTTCGATAAAACTATTGAAAAAACCACCGCAGTCATAATCAAATACCCGAATTCTCGATATGTCGATGATGCGCTGTTTATGATGGGCGCGTCATATTATTACAAGGGTGACTATCGAAGGGCACTGGAAAAACTGGATTTCATCGTGCTCAATTACCCGGCTTCAAAATTCCAAGACGATGCTCTGTATTACAAAGGATTAGCACATTACCAACAAAAGAAATTCGGGGCGGCAATCATCGCGCTTATGCAGGCACGAGAATCAAAGCAGTATCGAGTTAAAGCAATAATAGCCTTGTGTTATGTTTATTTCAAGGACCACAACTATCTATCCCTTACCGAAGTGGCGGCAGAGCTGATTAAAGAAGGCATTGACAAAAGGGAAAAGCGATGGGTGCTTGATTTGCTCGGCGAGGCTCAGTTCAAACAAGCGTTTTATGAAGATGCCCTCGTGAGTTTCCGTGAGCTGCTTTCCATAACCCGGCTCAAAGAAGACCGGCGCAAGATAACCCTAAAAATCGCTGAAATCTATCTTGAGATGGGTGACTATGACAGGTGCCAGAAATTCCTTGAAGGTCAGGCCGATCTTGAGTTCAAGAGCATACTCGCTGACCTCAATGTGAAACTCGGGGATATCATGAAAGCCAAGGAATTGTATTTTGATATTGCGATCAATAGCAGTTTTGATTTTTCAGCGGAGACATTTTATAAATTAGCTGAACTATATAAGACCGACGACAGTCTTGAACAAGCAATAGCATATTATGATTCTTCAGTGGGGCGAGCACCGATGAGTGAGTATGGTGTCAAAGCAAAAAAGATGGGTGATATTTTGAGAAAAGTCGATATATTCTCAAAGGAAACCGAAGCTATCGACCGCGCACAGTTTTTGCTCGCGGAGATATACTTTGTTGACTTTGGTGATCCGGAACGAGCCATGACTGAATATGCCAAGGTATGTACGGATTTTCCGCAAAGCGAATGGGCAGCTAAGGCAAAGTATGCTCAATTTTGGATAAGCAAAGACATTTTCAAAAACGACAGTCTAGCGCAATCATTGGCAAGAGATTTGCTGGATAGCTATCCGAATTCCGAATACGCTAAAATGGTCAGTGTTTTTTTACCACCGGACGAGGATAACAAAGGGTGGTCAGAAGAGTAACCATTAAGAAAAAACAATGGTTCACAGATGAGATTTTTGGACTGGAAGTACATCTGCCAAATCTTGATCTGCAACCGGGTCAGTTTTTTCAGGTTAGGACAAGTACCACTTATGACCCCTTTCTAAACCGACCAATAAGTATTGCTTCATATAAAGGCGGAAGATTGCTCCTGATTATCAGGGTCGTTGGACGTGGTACGAAAATACTCAGTCAGAAAAAGGTGGGTGAAGATTTGCAGATACTTGGCCCATTTGGTAAGGGCCTGAAATTGAAGAAGAAGAAGAGTCTACTTATCGCCGGTGGTATTGGAGTTGCTCCACTGCTTTTCCTTGCCCAGAAAATGTATGGCAAGCGGATAGAGTTCGACTTTGTTTATGGTGCAAAAAAAGAGCAGGCTTGGATCAAGAAAAGCCATATATCACAGATCGCCAGGCACGCGATATTCGTAGCTGAACAAGGTAGAAGCAAGATGACGGTACTTAATGCGCTCGACACGCTTGATATTACGTCTTATGATATTGCTTATGCATGCGGTCCTACGACAATGCTTATCGAGTTACAGAAGTTGAATTTGCCACTACCAGTTTATGCTTTTTGCGAAGATTTCCTTGGCTGCGGGTGTGGTTTATGTCTTGGCTGTGCGATAATGTATAAAGGGGAGTACAAGCGGATCTGTGAAGACGGTCCAGTGTTTGAACTCAAGGGGATCGAATTTGGAAAGTAGGAAATCGTGGATTTTGGTTCTTGGGGCTTGGTTCTTGGAACTTTATGAGTTTGTTTAGATGATTAAACTCTTTGGTACAACTTTTAAGAACCGGGTCTTCATTGCCTCAGGAGTATTCGGTTTCGGGCTCAAATACAAGCGGGTTTCCAACCAGGTTGGCGCCATTTTCACAAAAGGTATCACGCTCGAACCGAGAAAAGGTAATCCGCCACCAAGAGTTTTTGAAACGGCAAGTGGTCTTATAAATTGGGTTGGCTTGGAAAACCCCGGCGTTGAAAAATTCTGTAAAGAAATTTTACCCAAGATGAACAAATTGCGTACAAAAGTTTTTGTCAATGTAGCTGGTTCTGAAGTCGTACATTATGAGCGTATCGTTGAGAGGATTGGCGAACAAGTAGATGGTTTTGAACTGAATATCTCCTGTCCTAATGTCAAAGAAGGTGGAGTGGCATTTGGTCAGGACCCGAAGATCGCGGCATCGGTCGTTGCAAGGGCTCGAACAAAAACCAAACTACCGCTCATTGTTAAGTTGACACCGAACTTTTGCGATCCTTTGAAAATCGCCAAGGTATGTATCACAGCTGGTGCGGACGGGATTTCCTTGATAAATACATTGCACGGTATGGTTTATGATACTGGACGGAAAAAGCCTTTGATAACTGGAGGGCTATCAGGA
>JAUWLY010000009.1 GCA_030613445.1 Candidatus Stahliibacteriota bacterium
GATATGCCAAATGCACATAAGGCTTTTGAAAAATGCGAGAATATTGCAAGACCCATCCATAATGAATTCCTGTGCGGGAAATGTTTGTTTCATAAAGGAGAAACCCTGAAAAAGAAAGGTGACCTTGAAGGAGCAAAGCAACACCTTAGCCAGGCAAAGGAAATTTTTGAGCACCTGGGTGCTCAGTATCATTTACAGCTGGTCAATAAAATCCTGTAAGTCAATAGGCCAACCTAAAAAACCAAACGTGAAGAAAGAAAGATAGATTTAACCCCAGCAACAATACTATTTCAGGATAATCACTTTCTCTGTATCAGACCACCCCATTGTATCTAATTTTAAGAAATATACACCCTGTGGCAAATTTGACATGTCCAACACATGTTCATATGATCCAGGATCTCTGTTTTCATCAATTGTCTGCCAGACTATGCTACCATACGCAGTAAGAAGTGACACCCTCACGGTTGTTTTTTGGTGGAGTTGGTACTTAACAGCACATACTCTCGCGAGAGGGTTCGGATTGACCGTGATGCGTTGCAATGCATGAATATTGGTGTTTTTCTCTTTGATCGACGCCTCGCCGACGGCATAGACATTTATCGAATCCCTCAGGGTTGGTTCGGCAACCGACTGGATATGTAAATTGAGTATTTCAACTGCATAGCCGGATGTAGGCCAAACACTTATTTTGATGAAGGAATCAATCGCACCCACCACCAAATAGTCGTACAAAATAATACCGGGTTCAGCACATCCTCCACCTGTACAGAAGGTCTCAAACCAACCTGGAACACTATCGATAACGCGACAGTCCACAGCATAAGAATCAGGCAGCGAACCCGTATTTTCCAAGCGAAAACGAAACTCAATCAAATCGGTTCCTGATTGGATTGTGTCATCCATACACATAAAATCAAAGCCATATTGGGCAAACGCCGCACACACCATAACACAAAGGAGTGTAGTACAACGCTCTAATACACGCATATTTCCTGCCTTTCAGTCTTTATTTTCTGGGGAGGCATGGGGCTAAGCAAATGAGCTTTGCCCCATACTATCAAACCTCCCCTCATCCTATTTTGTTAAGATGACTTTTTCGATGATCGAGTTCTTATCGACACTAACAGCGATGAAATAAATACCCGCTGACACCTTCTTACCATAGTTGTCAGTACCATCCCATGAAACTTCAGTAGGCACTAGGGAGTAGGCAGTAGGCAGTGAAAAATCTTTGACCAATCTACCGCACGCATCATAGATGTTTAACTCTATGCTCTCTGCTCTTTGCCCTATGCTAAATCTGATTTCAGTCAGCTTTGAGAACGGATTTGGATACACCGAGATACCTAAGACAGCATCAAGTGGATTGGCATCATGTTCGTCAATACCGATATATGTCGGCACAAGAATATCATCGATATACCAGCCCTCTTGACGAACACTACCATCACTCACAAACCTGAACCGTATTCTGATTGTCTGACCATTGTAACTACTCAACGGATAAGAAGCCTGTAACCAGGATGCTTGAGTACCGTTTATTCGCACTAGCGTTTGCCACAATTCAGAGCCATTATCGATTTCAACATATCCATAATCCCAGCCAGTTTCAAGGCTGTACTGCTGATAAAAATATAAATAGCTGTCCGGCGTTGCCGTGAAATAAGGTGAAATTAGTGACGCATCGTTTTCATCTGTATACTGCCACGAACCTTCAAGCCCGGAATACCATGAATGTGTGGGCGAGTTACTCTTATGCGTGGTGATGTGCCAGTTATCACGTGTACCAGTGTGTGTCCACGCACCTTGGCCTGATTCGATATCATCAGTAAGACCCGGGTTCGTCGTGACAACGAATGGAAAATCATCAGTTGACGAACCGAAATCAAGCTGGAAAGATGCTTCATGAGGATCAGGACATGTCGCGCTGATATCAAAAGTGAATACAATGACTGTATCTACATCGCCTGCACCCATTGATACAGTTGCCGGTGTCGATCCGGTTATCGTGATATATGGATCTGTACATTGGATACTAGCTGATCCAGTATATGTGCCATCACCGCTGTTTCGAGCAAGGGCAATGATACCCATTGTTTCACCAGGCTCGGCAAAACCATTATTGTTTCCGCTGATTTCTGACGGTTCTATTCCATAGTACTCCATTTCTGGAACCTGGATTACAGCAATCTCTGCTCCTTGATAAATAAGCCTTGAAGCGGCCTGCACAAAAACGACGATCTTGCAGTTATACTCATCCCACGTGGCACCAATATTGAAAGTCCTTGACCTGATGATCGTATCGCTCGATGGTATCGATACTGACTCCCCTGTTGCATTGGGCAACATGTCTCGCATAAGAAAATCGAGTTTAGTCATGCCCTGCCAACTGTAGGGAATATCATTCTCAACAATGACAAAGTGGAGATTCCCACTAACTGTACCTCCAGACGTATTGAGAATGTTTGCAGTTACCGAACCAGAATTCGCTAGTGTATCATAACTGCATACAAGCGTTATCTCTAAGGGGCTGGATACACCCAACCTTGTCGTGATATCCTGACGAAATAAAGGATACATCGTACCATAATGAAGTCCGCCAACCATAGAGAGCGTGCCATCAAACCAGGATGTTGGATAACCTTCAAGGTTATAATAACTTGCCCTTGAAGATGCCTCGCTTGAATAAAACGGATCGCTTCCAGATGAATGGTATGCAATAACCACAAGAGAATCATATCCTCTGTGGTGTATCTCATCTAATCCGCGTGCTGCACCTGGACAATATTGACACCATGTCGCGGTAAACTCCTCAGCAACCACAACTCTCTGACTGGCATAGATAACTGTACACAGCACCAGTAAAAAGAGCGTTATTTTTCTCATATCAATCCTCCTGTGCCCATGGGGCACTGATATCTGCATGAAACATATTCAACTCTTGTACTCATCACCTCCTTTGACTGTTATAGAATGATCACACGAACACAACCTGCACAGCGAATTTAAGAACCGCGCAAAGTCGTGTCGTTGATGTTGGAAACTAAAATTGTGAGAGCTTAAACACGGGTTGGTTTGGAGGCAAGTGATGCGTACTCGACCGAGTCCACAAATCGACGGAGTCATATTTTACCTCCTTGAATTATGATTCTAGGATAATCCATTACCTAATTATATATATATAATGTCCTTTGTCAAGGGAGGAATTAAGTTGGAGCTATTTCGCAGGCAAAGGCGATATGCTACCATACTCTGGTAATAGAATGATCTCTATGCGCCTGTTCTGACTGCGTCCGGCAGCCGTCTTATTGTCTGCTACCGGGTGATATTCTGACATGCCGATCGCTTGCAGGCGTACGGCTTCTATACCAACATTCTCTTGGAGGAAACGCACGACATTTGTTGCGCGTGCAGTTGAAAGCTCCCAGTTGGTAGGAAATTCCTTCTGCAGGTTAGAGTGTATCGCAACATTATCAGTATGCCCCTCGACGCGGATAATTTTATTCTGGGTATTTTTCAGGACATTCCCCACCCGTTCTAGAACCTCAAGACCCTCAGGCATGATTTCTACCTCACCTGATGGGAACAATATTCTATCAACCATGCTGACCGAAAGTCGATCCGCCAATTGCGTGATCTGGATCTTACCCTCTTCGATTTCTTTCTCCATATCGGCAACGAGTTCATTATAAGCATTTTTCAAACGCTCAATCTGCTCTTCTTTTTCTTTTGAAATTTCACCTATCTTGATCTCAAGCTCGTTCTCAAGACCTGCTTTCTGTTGTTCAAGCTTATTGATCTTGAAATTGAATTCAGCTTCCATTTGCTTATTTGCATTATAAAAATGATAAGCAATAGCAGCCAGAACCAATGCGATCATACATATTACGATTGTTGCAACTTTCATGATCCACCTCCTTCTCATCACTCTAATAGCTTAATTAATGTAATAGACATGTCAAGATAGCATATTTATACTTAAGTTTAGGTGTGCTGGACAGACCCATGCCTCTTGACATTCTTCTTTTGACTAATTATAATGATTTAGATTTAAAGGAGGATTTATGAAAAAGTACTTTTTTCTCATCGGTGTATTCATATTCTTTGCTAGAGCTCAAGATTCACTGCCCTGGAAAGGAACTATTGTCTTTGACGACTGGGTCAGAGTTGATGATGCTCCTGGTACGTCAGGTCATCCCGCATATTATCCTCAAACGATAATGGACGACAATCTAATTCTCTATTCCGTATGGGCAGATGACCGTGATAACGATGATAATTATGAAATATACTTTGCCTTAACTGCTGACACTGCACAAACGTGGACAACACCAAATATTGATTTGAGCCAGAGTCCATTAATAAACGATCTTTATCCATGGCTATGTGTTGACTCAACTAACCTCTATGTGGTGTGGCAATCATGGCGAAATGGAACCTGGAAGATATTTTTCACGAAATCATCTGATGGTGGTACGAACTGGTCTGCACCTGATACTGTACCCGGTATTTTAGTGACCAATGCTTTCACTTCAAATATAAATTTTGGTCCACAACCTAAGATTACCGTTGACAACAAAAGTAGTACTGATACTACATTCCTCTATCTTTTATGGGCTGATAATGCAACAGGTCTAATCCAGATACAACTTGCACGCTCAATCGATTTAGGACAAGCGTTTGTCGATTTCGGGATCGTTGATAATAATCTTACGAATGTAAATCGAAATCCTTATATTGTTGTCGATGATAGCGGCTGGGTGCATTGTGCCTGGGCACGAGGAACAGGTGGTTCAAATCAGGACCCCCATCCCTGGATTGGATACAATCGCTCCCAGGATAGAGGCAACACATTCTTGCCAACTGACTTGATAGCCAATGATGATTCGGGTGGCGTCTATAGAGGAAACCCATCACTAACCTACAATGCATCGAATGGTAATGTCTTAATCTCCTGGGAAGATTCTCGACGTGCCGGTGGAAATGCCAACCCGGATATCTGGTTTAGTAGAATCCATAGAGATAGTTTATCGTTTGCTCCAAATCAAAAAGTAAACTGGTGGGGTCCAGATACATCAATAAGATGTGACAACTTCAGACCCGCAATAATGATGGATCCTGAAGGCATTATGGTTGCTGCCTGGCATGATAATCCGGATACAAATATATATGGTATTCACATAGCTGCATACAGTGATACAATCGGTAGATTCTCAAACAGTCAATCCCTTATTAGTACATTCACCGGAACCAGTGGCGCGAGTTTTGGAAATGACTTTTATCCACCCTCACTTTTTGTGACATTAATTGATACTATTACCAACTTCTTCCTTGTTTGGCAGGATTATTACGAAGATTCACTTGGCGGCAATATCTATTCAGTGAGAGGTTGGGTTGTAGAATCGATGGCAGATTTAGATGTTGATAATGATTCGTTGGACGTGGTGAATGATACGATGAACTTAAGAGTTCAACCAGCTGGTCCGGCATACTCACCTTATGCCAAAGGTACATTCATTCTAACAAATACTGATGATTTATATAATCCTGATCCAGAAGATGGACCGAGCAGTTCACGTGTAGATTCCTTCAGCTATTCTGGAGTATTGAGTGGTCCGGGTGGAAATATCGACAGTATTTTCGTACTCGGTCTGCCGAGTAGTATGAGTATCGGGCAAGTATTAGTGTGTACACTTGCGGTGGTTATCCCTGTAAACATGACCGAAGGGATATATACTGGCCTTGTAACGATTGAAGGTCGTGATTCACTCGGTGGCTTGGTTCAAGAAAGTTTCACTGTTACAGTTCAAGGGCCAAGACCGCGAAGTAGTCTTGATTCATTGAGGGTTGTACCGATACCATTTAAACCACATAGCGATCCAGGACACGATGCCATTCATTTCCAGGGGCTCACAGACAATGCAACAGTGAAAGTCTATGATCTGTCAGGTACTTTGGTTTTTGGCCCAGAAACAGACAATGACGGTGATGGACATCTTGCCTGGGATGCTGAAGTTGCAAGTGGTATATATATCTATCTCGTGACAACTACTGATGGTGAGGCTAAAAAGGGTAAATTGTCTATTATTAGGTAAGGAGGATAAAATGAGACAAGGAGATAAGGTGACAAGCAGACTTGGTAAAATTATAATATCAGTGGCATGTTTGACGATTCTGCTTCATGCAGGTGCAGGAGATGCTGGTGCGGCATTTTTAAAGATCCCGGTTGACGCCCGAGTTGTGGGTATGGGTGAAGCTTCTGCTGCATATATTAACAATGCTTCTGCACTTTACTATAATCCTGCTGGCCTAGGTGAGATTGAATCGTTTGATCTGCACTTTATGCATAATTCCTGGTTATTAGGTATGAATCATGAATACGCTGCCTTAGCATTCGCTATTGGAAATATTGGCACTTTTGGTTTAGCATTTAATTACTGGGGTTCAGGAAGTATCCCTGTCATTACAATACGAGGTGATTCAACCGGTACTACCTTTTCAGCTTCAGACTGGACAGCAAATATCGGGTACGGAAAAACCTTTGGCGCATTAGCGTTTGGTGTGGGCTTCAAATACTTAAGTGAAAAGAATGAAGATTTTTCTTCATCAGCAATGTCTTTTGATTTCGGTATAATGTATGATCTTCCAATAAAAGGATTGCAAACAGGTATTTCTCTGAGCAACATAGGTACCAGTGTTGAACTCGACCAAGAAAGTTTTCCTCTGCCCATGCTCATACGGCTTGGCTGGAGCTACAACTTGCAGAAATTAGGATTTGCTCAAGATTTTATTATTTCTAGTTCCGACAAATTTGGTATTGCACTTGGTGCAGAATACTGGGTTGCTGAGATTTTGGCATTGAGGTTCGGATACCGAACTGGTACTGGAACTGGCGGTTTATCTGGTTTAAGAACGGGGCTGGGTGTTTGCTTTAAGAACTTCGGACTTGATTATGCTGTTGCCCCTTACGGAGAATTGGGTTTAACCCATAAAATCTCGCTCTCGTTCAAGATCAATAAATAAGAGTACTATATAGAACCTTATTAAGCAACTTCGTTTCCATAACAACGTGAAAATGATTGTGCATGATCACAAAATCATGCATAATAGCATGATATAATGTACCTGGATACTCAATCCCTGAATAAATAAGACTGGTCAGAGCCGAATGATCTTATCTACATATTGCTGTTTGTTTGTGTGGAATAGATAAAAATAGACGCCCCTTGGTAAAGGTGCTTTGTTTTTATCAATACCTTTAAACTCTATTGCATGCGTGCCAGCAATGTTTTGACGCCATCGCGGATCCAAAATAATCCCGGATTTTAAGATAGTATATTACGAAAAAGATATTTTGTAAGAATTAGGTTATGTTCAGATAATCCCTACATCTGCTCTGCTTTCATCATGTCCATTGCAGAGCCATCAATACAATAATAACCCCATTTAAGGTTCATTTTCTTGGTAACTGGACAATCTGGACAGATACAACCTTTCTTCTCTTTTATGCATTCGCTCTTGCCAACGAGGCAATAACCTGCTTTTTCATTGCATTCGACATAACTGGGACATTTTTTACAGATACAGTTACTGAAAACATACTCTTTCTTTTGTTCTTCAGTCATTTCAGGAGTTTCTGGTTGTACAGCAGGTTCTTCTTTTTTCTTTCCGCATCCCAAAAAAGTCAATGCAAGAAAAGATATACCAGCAAGTGCAGAGGAAAGAAACCCGCGGCGGGACATCTTTTCATTTAACATGCTACCTCCTTGTTTTGGTTGTTAATAATTACTTCTTGCGCTTCGGTTTAAAAAAATTCATCTTGATCCATCCCCAGTTCAGGTAAAGATGGACTAAAAAGAAAATAATGAGCAAGATACCATTCGGAAAATGAATTCTCCGGGAAAGTACAAAGATATCTTGACTACCGTATCTTTGGCCAATGCCAGTGATCGCTTGAATGAGTATGAGTAAAAAGAGTATCGGATTTACAATCTTCAAAAATTTGCTTTTCACACTAAAATAGTATACAATATACTCTGATATGTCAAGGGACTGTCTGAAACTTAAGTATAAACCCGGAATTTTTCAGTCAGGATGACAATTTATTCAAAATTTCCAGTAGATCTCGATATTAAAATCAGTAGCATACCCTCCGAGTCCATTCAGTACTTCATCATAGATGCGTAAGATCCACGTACCATTTATCTCCTCATCCACGAACAATGTTGTCGTAATCGTATCGGTTGGCTGAGTGAAATCATTATCCCACAACTGGTGTTCAGTACTACCGGGTGATTGCAAGTATACATCCACGTCATCTATCTGGTTGTGAAGAATTGTCACAAACACAGCAATACTATCAACTACAGCAGAATCAGGTGCGTCAGATATAGTGATGTCACAAAGTGCCCATGTGCCATCAAATACTATGACTGTATCTGTGTAAGCACCATTTACCATGCCTCTGGTGGTAACTGTAACAATTATGACATCTGATTGCCCTGAATTTCCTGAGACATCGTATGCGGTTCCATTTATTGAAAGTACAGACATATTCGCATAGTTTTCAATTGACCAATCAGTCTCATATGGTGAGGTTGAATCCGCACCAATTAGTTGATTATCTACAAAAAATTCCACATATTCAACTTCCTCGTTGTCAGTAGCGTCTGCACTAATTACACTTGTATGAACCCTGATTGTATCTTCATTTTGCGGTGACGTTATTGACATTATAGGTGCTTCATTGTCTGACGAACAATTATACACCATAAACAAACAACACAATAAGCATATAAGAGTTAAACGTAAATTCATCCAGCCTCCTTTGTAATAATTATAAAAGCAATTCAGGTCTTGTCAAGTGAATACAACGGAGCGTAAGTCCGAAGAGCGATTGTTATTTGATCTCACTTACCTTCTGTGTAATAACTCCATCAACTTCTATGAATTAAATATTCTTAATGGATAAAATTCAGAATCCTTGTCTCTTTCACTCCCTGGTTATTGATAAGGAACAAATAGGTTCCACTTGGCAGAATAGTCCCGTTATCATCTCGACCATCCCAGACAATCTGGTTAATTGATGATGGGTGATTGGTAAATTTACCAAATGACTTAACCAATCTTCCTGTGACATCATAGATCGTTAACTCTATATCTTCTGCTCTCTCTATTTTGCTAAAGCTGATTCTTGTTTGTTTTGAAAATGGATTTGGGCTTATATCTATTCTCATATTGCAAGCTGCTTCCTGTTCTTCAATCCCGATCGTGAGTATCCCCTCTTCATTATAGTTCAATGTTCCGCCATTAAATCCACCAATCACGTAGACCGCGGTGCCAACAAGGCCAACTGCTATCGATTGCCGAGCATACTGCATTGATGTTTCGTCTGACCAATTATTAGTGACAGGGTTATAGACCTCAACATTATTACGATAAACCGTGTAATTATACCCACCGACTGCGTAGGCCATATTTCCACATGAGAAGCCGCCAAGAACATATCGATTATAAGTCATATTTGCCTTTGATGCCCAGTTATCAGTATTAGGATCATAACACTCATTTATAGTGGTCGCTCCTGTACCAACTGAGGTCGAACCACCAAAAACGAAAATTGTATCTCTGATTACAGCACATGCTGGCCCCATCCTTGCGGTGGGCATTGATGTTTTTGTTGACCAAGAATCTAATGCTGGGTCATATTCCTCAACTGTTGCCATTACTGAAAGTATACCACCAATTACATAGATTTTATTCGCAACAACAGCGATAGCAAAGCTATACCTTGATGTTGGCATTGGGGTCTTTGAAGACCATGAATCGGTTGCTGGATCATACTCCTCGACAAGATTAGTATCAGTTTGTACACCACCTACAAAGCCACCAATAGCGTAGATCTTACCATTCACCACTGCACAACCAAGACTAGAACGGGCAGTTGGCATTGATGCTTTTGTTGACCAGGAATTACTTACGGGATCATAGACATAATTAGTATTATGAAGAGATCCACCACCACTAGAACCGCCAATAACATAGACAGTATCATTAATCACAGCACAACCAGCCTTTGATCTAACTTGCGGTATTGGTGTTTTTGTTGTCCATGTAATTGCCTGAGTCGATACTGGAAACAACAGTATAACAATAAATAATCGCATATTTACCTCCCTCTATAAATATTATAGAAGTAATTCAGGTGTTGTCAAGTGGACACAACGCAGGGTTTTTCAACAATACATTTCGAAATGTTCCATAAGTCCATTGTGTTACCTTGTGCTGTTATTTGATCTTGATTACTTTCTGTTGCAATCTACGACTGCATCGTAATAAAACTTAGCACAAAAACTAACAATGTAGCTTCCGGTTTCATTACACTATCTAACCTTTACCACCTTCTGGCGTATCTCCCCATCTGCCTCAATGAAATAAATTCCCGGTGCGGGGTTGAGGGTATGGATCTCACGACCCGTGATGTCAAAGATTTTGTACTGTTTGGTTTCAAAAAGCGGAAAAGCACCCGTGATATGTGTTGGAAAAATTGGTTTTCTTGTGGGAACGCCCTGGCTCCCTTTCTCGTCAACACTATAACTCGTTGTATCGAGGCTTATTACGATAAAATCAAGGGTGGAGAGCGAGTCAGTGGCTCCCCCAGCAATATAAATATTGCCATCCGATCCATAAATAAGACTATTCGCCTTATCAACATCACCCGCACTTCCATCATAGGTATAAATCCATTTCTCCGCCCCACTCGTATCGAGACGAACAGTTAATAGATTTTCCTGCCCAATAACGTCAATACAACTACCGCAACCATAAATATAACCATCCAAACCGTATTCAATATCTAAAGCTTCATCATTAGCGTTCCCTGTTCCATTATATAAATAGATCCAGTTGAAATCTCCATCATCAGTCAAACTGAGTATAGTAAAATCCCGTGAAGTTACGTTATTGGTTGTATAACCAGCAGTATAGACATTGTAATCGGCTCCATAGGTAATCGCGTAGGCTTCGTCTCGCAAAACCGCACTGCCTTGGTATTCATAAACCCAACCAAATGGACCCGTATTTTGCCTGTTCATTAACATGTATACCGGTCGACCATTTGCCCAATATCCAACTACTCCAACTGCATAGGGTTCATTATCAAGACCATAAGCAACAGCGTTGGCATAATCAGGTGGGCTAATTGTGTTACCATCAAATAGCCCAACCCATCTTACTAAACCAGCACTGTCAAGACTCACCATTGCAAAATCCTCAAGGGTTCCCCAAAAGTATATTTGTCCAGCCGCGTAAATATTAGTATCACTGCCACAAACAATCGACCGCGCAAAATCATGCCCCGGGTGTAGCCCAGCATCATAAATATAAGTCCATCTTTCACTGCCAGCTGTATCAAGGCTTATGATAATGAAATCTTGATACGATGAAACGCCAAAACAAGAACCAGCAACATAAATATTGCCGTCTAATCCGTAATCAATGGATGTCGCTTCATCCGGACCATTGCCAGTTCCATTGTATCGATATACCCACCTTTCAGTCCCTGATTGAGTTAGACTTATCACAATAAAATCATTGCTACTGGTTTCACCGATGCTTTGACCGCACGCATAAATATTTCCATCCGAACCATATAATATCTGTTTGGCAATATCATCAGTATTGCCTGGACCGTTATAAATATATACCCATCGCTCGCTACCATCAGGCGCAAGACTGATAACTGTAAAATCTAAGCCTGTTCCATTGCCGCGGCTCTGTCCGGCAGCGTATATATTGCCATCCGTACCCTGAATGATTGCCTTTGCCTCATCATTTCCATTTACACCACCATCAAATTGATATACCCAACGTACAACCTGAGCAAATGAGATATTAAATGCTAATAATAATGCTAAAGAGATTAAAAATGTCCGATTACATAAAGGTTTCGATTTCCTCATCTCTCCTCCCATCCTTAACTAAATTATACCATGATTATTTGGCTTGTCAATGATAAGTCCAACTCACCAGAATGTTATAGATCTCGAGTAAATCGAGAGGTCGTAGATCTTGAGCAAGCCGAAAGGTTATAGACAACAAAAAGGCAGTAAGATATTAAGACTATCTTTGTGCTATAGCTACTATTCTTGCTCCATGCTTCATTCCTTGTTCATGCATATAACCTGGCAGAATCTGAAGGATTTCGAACCTTGCATCACAAAGCAGTGTTACTATTTGTTTTTCAGTGTAAGATCTTGTCATATGATTGACTTCATGTGTCTCAAAAGTCTTCCGACCTTTAACAGTAACATCCCCCTGTATATGTGCTATTTTCGATTCTTTATTGATTTTAACAACAAAATTAAATCCATAGACACTATTCTTCTTTTTTACATTTCTCGTTTCATGGTGATATCCATTTTTATATGTCTTCAGAAAATCAGAATAGTTTCTTACATCAAAGACGAATATTCCTTTTTTTAATAGATTATTTTTAACATTTTTGAAAGCCATTTTTACATCATTTAAATTAAGCAAATCACCGATGCTACCCCGTGCCCAAACAATACCTATTTTCTTCTTCAATTGGAAATTCCGTATGTCTCCCTTTATAAATCTAACCTTTACATCTTCTTTTCTCGCGTTTCTTTGTGCAACTTCAAGCATTTCATCTGTAATATCGAGTCCAGTCATTCTATATCCTCTCTTCGCAAGCTCTATTGCGAAGCGACCAGTACCGCAGCCCAAATCCAGTATTTCTTTCTTACATGTGTATCCTTTTAGAATTTCCTCCACAGAATCACAGATGCCTTTGACATCTCGAGGAACGATTGTGTCATAAAATGGAGCAATAACCTCATAATATGGCAAATTGCGCATAATTATTTCCAACAAAGTATCATGAACCAGTCTGTATTGTTGCGGTCATCTTATAAAGACGATAATTAAGTTTAAACCCAAGAGAATCGCAAGCATGTGCGATCTTGGGGTTGGCAAATGTGAGTTTCAAAATCTCATATTGCTTTGACAAGAAAGGTTTAAGACTGATAAGTGCAATCGATAAATACCTCTTAGGAGAAGAAAGCTCGAATGGAAAACATCCTGGAAAGGTGGGTACAAGCCTGCAGTATCCAACTTGCTGATTATCCGCCACGCGAAAGACTAATACATACATTTTGGGTGGATTGTGTGACTCAGAGAGATTAGACCACTGGAGAGGAAACTCAGGCCTGAGCGCCTTTGAGATTTCGGATATTGGGAGTGCGTCGAACCGGATTCCAACATCAGATTCTCGCTCTTCGATAAAATCAAAAATCGGGATGATGTATTGAAACGATTCTTCACTGATTTGAAAACCGTGTTTTTCATATAGATGTACAGCTGCAGAATTATCTTGCTGCACATAGAGAATGACAGTAGTCCGATTGACTTTACGGCAATACTTAAGCATTGCCTCCATAAGCATATTACCGATTCCTCGGTTTCTGTAATTTGTGACGACTGCGATTCGTGCAATCCATGCAATATCAGGTGTAAGGTTGATATGGCTATATCCAATCAACTGTCTTTCGCAAAATACTGTCCAGAAGCCTGATTTAACACACCGATTGAAAGACTCGCTGCTCATCGGTTCATCCCGAAAGCATTGTTTGTCTAATTTATGGAATTCTTCGAAACATAGATTGACTGGTTGGAATTCCAATTCAACCGGTATCTCGTTCACTCCATTTACCCTGCTCATCACATAAGTATATCAGCCATTTTCACTTCGTCAAGCACAGTCCAACTTACCAGGATGCGGAACGTCTCGAAGTATTGAGAGGTCGAAGATCTTGCCTGTATCGAGTTTATCGAGATGAGTACAACGAGATGTTATAGACAACAAACAGGCAGTAAGATATTGAAACTACCTTACAGATGATGGGGAGTGTTAAGTAATTGAATGAATCTTTTGGAAGACAAACGACACTCATTATTTATCGCTAAGCTTTTTTCGTAATAACACAGCCTGTGGATAATCCCAGCCGCATTTCTTATAGAAATTTTCTGCTGATTTCCACACATCGGATACTATTAACTCGCATCCCCGTTTTCGTAGTATGTTCTCAACATATTCCAAGAGCTGCTTACCGATACCATGATGTTGCATTTTCTCAGATACAACAAGCATACCCAAGAACCCTTTGAATCCAAGATCATGGGCAAAAATACCACCTACTATTTGACCACTAGAATCATATACAAACGCAAGGTCTTCGCTAGATACAAAAGCGCGAGCTATGGTTTCATCTGTATAAATATCATGCCATAAACCAGGGATAGACTGTATTAGCAATTTCATATATTTCAAATCCTTTTTCTGCATTTTGCGGATCACATTAACCTCCTCATCCAAAGTATAAATGAAACATAAGGGAAGTCAACTGAGATAGCATTCAAGGTCATTATAATACTCTACGGGCGAGCACTGATTGAATAAGATTCAACGGCGCAGGCATTCCGTCACTCTACTTCCTGGTACAAAGGTCGGTGGTTGGAGCCGATTCTTACAACACATATCAGCACGACTACAAGATCACATTTGCGGTTGACAGTGTTCTCAACTCAGCTATAATTTATTATTGGAAGGTAGCTGAGTGAGTAAAGTATTATTACTTCACTTCCTTATTCTAGCAATAAACTGTGTTTATGTTAACAAGATGGAAGCATATTATGATTGAAGTAAAAAATATATCCAAAGTCTTTAATAGACACAAAAAAAATGAAGTAATTGCTGTAAATAACGCTGATTTTTGTGTAAAAAACGGTGAAATCTTTGGCCTGCTAGGTCCTAATGGAGCAGGCAAGACAACAACCCTTCGTATGATCTCGACAATCCTCAAACCGACATCGGGGAATGTAGTTGTTAATGGTGATAGTGTTATTAAAGAATCAGAAATGGTGCGTAAACATATTGGTTTTTTGACTGGAGAAACAAAGTTGTATGACCGTCTTACAGTGAGAGAGACCCTTAGTTACTTTGGGAGATTATACGGTATTGAGGAGACAACGTTGAATAGGCGGATTGATGAATTGCTTTTTATGTTTGAACTCATTGCGGTAAAAGATAAACGAATCGCTGACTTATCTGATGGTATGAAACAGAAGGTGTCATTAGGGAGAACTATCATTCACAATCCACCCAATCTGATCTTTGATGAACCGCTCACCGGGCTGGACATTTTTGCGAGAAAGGAGGTTACCAATTTCATGAAAGGGGCGAGGGAGCAAGACAAATGCATAATATTCTCGACCCATGTAATGAGTGAAGCTGAAGAATTGTGTGATCGGATTGCAATTATTCATAGAGGTAAAATCTTGGAAGTTGGTGAAAAAGAAATGCTTAAAAGGAAATTCAATTGTCGAACACTAGAAGAAGTCTTTATTCATTTAGTAAAAAGTTGATATGAAAAAAGTATTGCTGTTATTTAAGAAAGAAATGCGAGAAGCAATAAGGGATAGTCGGACTTTCTTGGTTTGTATCATTATACCCTTTGTATTATACCCAGTTCTTTTTATAACAATGGGGTTCTTTTTACAAATTGAAGAAAAGAAGGAGGCACGGTTAATCTATGGCGTTGGGGCTGTAAATCCTTCTTTGATGCCAGATTTATTCGCTCATATTGACACAACCGAGAAATTCGAAGTGCTCAAGGGCAATGAGCCTCTGGTCATGTTCGAGAAAGATAAAGTAAAGATCGTGTTGGAAGTGAAAGAAAATAGTGATATTGTAGTTTACTATAACGGAGCTAGCAAATCGTCGCGAAAGGCTTTGAAAAGGATTAATGCATTAATAACTGAATTTAAGGATTCAATGATAAAAAGGCATATGCACGAAATAGGATTGTCTGAAAAAATTCTCACACCATTTAGCGTTTCGGAAATGAATATCGCACCCGCCAAAAAGATGGGTGGTTTCATTCTCGGGATCGCTATTCCCTATCTACTATTAATCCTGGCTTTCCAGGGTGCCATGCATGCTGCAGCGAACACAACTGCCGGAGAGAAGGAGAGGAAGACTATTGAAACATTATTGGTAACTGATATCAGAAGGAGTGAGATTATACTCGGGAAATGTTTATTAACCTTTACGCTTGCTCTTTTGGCAACAGTAGCTGGTCTATTAGGGCTTATCGTGACCATGCAAAGCGGGATTTCTCTAGCAGGTACAACAGCGATAGATTTCTCTTTGGCAGTTCCCTGGCTATCATGTATTTTAATACTCATTACGATGTTACCTTTGATATGGTTTTTCTCTTCAGTGCTTGTTGCTATTGGAAGTGCTTCAAGGTCTATAAAACAGGCAACAACCTATAGTACCTATTGTATGGTTGTTGTACTAATGCTGGCATTATTTTCAGTTGTAAGAACTACTACACCTGAGACAATTGTCTTTTTCATTCCTGTCCTTAATAATGCGGTATTACAGCAGCAAATTCTTATTGGAGAAACTAAAGGATTAGATCTTCTTATCACAATGGGTTCATGTATTGTATACGCTATACTAGCCTATCTTTTCGCAAAACGTAGTTTTGAAAAAGAAGAAATCCTGTTGAGGAATTAACAATACACAAGACACCACGGACGAGCATTCCGTCGCTCTCGTTATAGTGCAGATATGGTCGAAGGAACATTAGTTAACAAAAGACCCTTGTGCTAACCGCAGTAACTGCTGTTGACCACAAGGAATATACGGATATAATCTACTGAATAATAGGGGAATATGAAGGTAACCAAGAACAGCGTGGAGAAAATCCTCATTAAATGGCAAGATATTCTACGATTAAGAAATTGGGACATCACTGTAGATATCATTCGAAAAAAATGGCGAAAATCAGGTGATATAAAGGTTGATCTGGAGAATAAAAAAGCAACGCTTCTTATAAATTATAATCCCAGATGCCTAAATCTTGAAGAAATTGTTGTGCATGAGTTACTACATATTAAGTTATACGGTTTGGATCAAATGATTGAGGATTTAATTAGTATTCTGTATGGTAAGAAGAAGACAAAGAAACGACAGTTTGCATGGAATCA
The DNA here is from genome assembly GCA_030613445.1 of Candidatus Stahliibacteriota bacterium. Lineage (GTDB taxonomy): Bacteria > Hydrothermota > Tepidihabitantia > SM23-42 > SM23-42 > JAUVZL01. The sequence continues at coordinate 17,080 of JAUWLY010000009.1, forward strand.
ATTTATGTCTCTGCTTGAAACTACCGTAGAAGATTTAACAAAAGGTTATCTCGCGAAGAGGAATTGATGAAACTAAATTGGGAACGCGAAAAAGAATGGTGGGATGCCAAGGCACCAAAAGAAGAAGAGGATCTCGGTGATGAAAAGGTAAACAGAGCACTTCGATGGCGTGAAATTGAACAGAATCTTGACGGGATAAAAACAATTCTTGACGTCGGATGTGGACAGGGCAGATTCGCAATTCCTCTTGCGAAACGTGGATTTTCTATCACGTGCCTTGATATTTCACCTGCAGTACTTGATATTGCAGGTAAAAAGGCAAAAGGTATTAACAACATTAGCTTCATAGAGGGAAATGCAGTAGATTTATCTCGGTTTCCCAATCGTTCATTTGATTTAGTCCTGAGTATGGATGGTGCGATCTCTTTTAGCGGTTCTGAAGCAGAAACCGCAATTATGGAGTCGTGTAGGGTAACAAAGAAGAAGATAATAATGACGGTTTTCCACCGAGCACGCATGGTGCAGGTGGTTGTAGATGCGTCTTTGAAAACTGTGGGGAAATTAGTCCCAGCAGTATACGAAATGATGGATAATGGCTTGTGGCGTCAAGATCAGTTTCCTGACAACAAAATTCTCGCCAAAGGAAGCACACAAGACTATTTCGGAGTTTTGAAAGCGTTCACGCATCCTGAGTTAAAAGCAATACTCGAGCGCTCTGGCATGCGTATTCTGCGACTTGGTGGGCTTGGTTCATTGTCAGAACAATTCAAGAAGGAAATAATTGAACAAATTTTTAACAATGAAACATTACTAAAAGAATTTTTAGACCTTGCTGAACGTTTCGACAAAGAATTATTTCCAGAAGGAAGAGGTACCCACAATAGGTGTGGACTTATTGCGGTGGCAGAGCCAAAATCATAACATGCGATCAGATTGGCAGGGGAGTGAGTGAAAAAACAATTACCTCGGTTACCGTTACTTGTCATCTCGGGGGCAAGTGGTGCTGGAAAGTCAGCAGTGTATCAAACTCTGTCTGGTAAAATGAACGAGGTAGTTATGCTTGAGGGAGATTTGATATGGAGGCCTGAATTTGATAAACCCGAAACAAAATACCGTGATTTTTTTGAAACTTGGCTGAGGATTTGTAGGGATATTTCACAATCAGGCAGACCTGTGGTCATGTTTAATGCTGGAATGGGAGTGCCGGAGAATATTGAACCGTGTGCAGGACGTCAATACTTTTCAAAAGTGTATTATTTGGCATTAGTATGTGATGATGATGTCTTGGCAGATAGATTACGTCAACGACCTGAAAGACGAAATTGCAGTGATCCTGAATACATTAAAGGACAAATTCAGTTTAATCAGTGGTTGAAAAATGAAGGACCTCAAGTAGAACCACCAGTTGAGTTAATTGATACCACAGGAATCGTCTTGGAAGAGACAGCAAAACTGGTTACTTCGTGGATTCGTGGCAAAATGGGGGAAGTTGCCAAGAAAAACCACTAACATGCGATTAGATTGGAAAATTGTCAGAATAATATGATATGAAGATAATTTTGTTTGTTGTAGCATCTTTACTGTATCAAGGAGGAATATGCACACAGGCATTTATTAACATAAGGAAACTATGGCGTATTTTTTTGGCGATATTCTTTTATACAGCATTTTTCTTTGCACTTACTCTTTCAATTCTTTTAGAAAAGACAGTATGGAAGGAATTGTTAATTGTAACAATAGCAAATACTATCTTAGGTATTATTATTTTGGCAATCGCAAGTATTAGAGAAATTAAAATAGAAAAATCAATAAATAATGAAGACTAACATACAATCAGATTGGAAAAGAATTTTTAGGTTTTTTTCGGTATGTTTATTAATGACTCCAAACATTATACAGGCAGGTTCATTTACCATTGGGTTTAATCTCATCTTACAATCCAGGTTTGGCTTAACAGCAGGTTATTTTTTCACTGATAATTTTGGTATTGAGGGGCATTTTGGTGGTTTAGGAAGAAATCGTATGGCAAAATGGGGTTTTTCACTCATCCTTGTGCCAACAAGTTATGAAAATAACTTTTATTTTCTATTAGGTTATGCTGCAGGACAAAGATGGGATCTTTTCACAAAAAAACACCTTGATAGTTATAGATTAGCTCATTCTCCTCTACGTTCGGCAGAAGTATATGATAAAGGTTTCAATATTGCCTTGGGGTATGAAGTGAATCTTGGAGAAAAAAAATGGCGAGTACCAATGGAAGCTGGTATATACTTAATCACTCACAGTGAGTTGATACAATATTGGGATAGAACTTCTTATTCCACATCAGAGCATGTATACGTCGGGAGAGAAAGGAAAAGGAAAAAACCATATTTGACACCATTGCTCGGCTATGGTTTAAGGTGGTATTCAAATACGGATAACTAACATGCGATCAGATTGGAAGAGGAAATGGCTATTGAAATAAGTAACTCAAAGATTGGCGGCATAAAGGCAATATCATTTGATGCAGATGGAACCCTCTGGGATTTTGAAAAAGTTATGCGGCATTCACTTGGTTGCGTCCTGAAAGGACTACAAATGCATGATTCCAATGCAGCCGCTCTACTTGACATTGATAAGATGATAGAGATACGAAGTAGGGTTGCAGAGGAACTGAAAGGTAAAATAACAGATCTTGAGACTGTTCGCCTGGAAGCTTTTCGGAAGACCCTTGAAACCATTGGTATATCCAATGATACTTTAGCACATTATTTAAACGAAGTATATTTGGAACACCGTTTTGAGGATGTTAGTCTTTTCAATGATGTTCTTCCCACACTCAATAGATTACGAAAAGAATATACCCTTGGATTGCTTTCCAATGGTAATAGTTATCCGGAGCGTTGTGGATTAAAGGGAATGTTTCAGTTCGTTGTCTTCTCCCAAGACTATGGTGTTGAAAAACCAGATCCGAAGCTTTTTAATATCGCTATTGAAAAATCTGGATGTACAAAAAACCAGCTGCTTCATGTCGGTGACTCCTTAGAAACTGACGTTATGGGTGCTGTAAAAACAGGGATCAAATATGTATGGCTTAACCGTAGGCATGTAAAAAACGACCTGGGATTAAGAATAGATTACGAGATAGCATCTTTATCAGAGCTATTGGAGATTGTGTGATTTAAAAAGACGTTCCCCAGCGGACTTTAAGTCCGCAGGGGCTAATTAAGGAGGCACAACGGACCACCAGTCCGTCGTGCTAGCTTGGTTATCAGAAATGTCCAATATCAGCCGAGATATCGCCTGTATCGAGTTTACCGAGATGCTGAAAGTGCTGTCGTAGATCCCGAAATATTGAGGGGAAGAATTGAAGTGACCTGACCCCCATATTTTCCAATTATTTTTTGACCATTTCCTTTTTCCATTTATTTTCGATGGTTTCAAGAGAAACACCGTAACTCCTAATAAATGCCTTCTCAAAATCTGTGCGATACCGCCAGCAATTATTTAATAATAAACGGAGTTTTTCCCAACCATAATTTTCCACGAGATACTTAACAAATATATATGATTCATGCACTGCTAATATCGGATCATATATCCCATTTTCAGGAATCCATTTTCCCTTTAGTTCTTCTAACTTATATAAGGATTTCCGTTCCCTTAAGGTTAACTCGACTCTGTTTAGCACATTAACCGGTGAATGCCTTGGGAATTTAAGACTTGTAATGTAATAAGCCAACCCTTCATTAAACCATTTTGGGAGCGAGGTATCCATCTTTGTCTTTCTTTGAAGAAATAGGTGAACAAGTTCATGGACAAAGGCAGCAAAGATTACCTCTCTTTCGCTTGCCATGTCATCGCCAGTTATATGTGATTTAATGAAAATCTGGTAATTGAGGTCTGTACTCCCTAGGCTTCGCCACCCCGGGATTTTTTTGTATCCAAGCATCAAGGTTAAAAAATGAGCATTAACTGGGTAAACAATATCAGCTGATAATAAATCAGCCAAATCTTCTGCTGTTGAAAAAAACTGCTTAGATAAAGGAATAACCAATGATTCAAGTTCAACACAATATTCTATTTCAAGAAAATTATTGTGCATTTTTTTTGAAATCTCAAAATCTTGCCAATGGCTACCAGCTTTTATGGTAGCGTATTTTATCCATTTTTGTTCAATATTATCTAAGGAAGAATCAAAGAGTTGAGTAAAAAGACTGTCACTATTTAGTTTTGGTGACCATAGTTGTGCGAGTTGAATATATTTATCTAGACCATAATTTGAAATTATAAAATCGCAAAAAGAACCAGCTATTAACCATGATACATCTGGATGCTGCTTCACACACATATTCTGCTTGCCTTGCATTAAATCAACAATTGGATAAAGTATGGTATCTTTGTCGTAAGTCGCAGTCCAAAAATGCGTTGATAATCCATTCCACTTATTATCTTTAAGGTACCCAATGTAAAAACCGATGGGGAAAAAAGCACGCGTATGAGGAGCTACTTTTTTGAAGATAAAAGAAATAATCGCTAATGTATCAATCTCTTTTACTGTATAAATCTTGCCGTTCTTTGTACTAAAACTGAAGCGTCCACCTATTATTGCCTTGGCAGATAACCCAGTGATTTCCGCCATATCTTCAAATGAAGAAAAAAGATAATATTCAATTTTTCTTCCATTGGATGCATCCAATAATGTGATGACTTGTGCTAAAAAATTATTCAAAGCATGAACACCTTCCGTTGATTTATTATCTATAAAATCAGATGTCAGATTCGGTGAAAAATTATATAACACATATTGTTTTTCCAGTTTCTTCCAGTTTTGGGTAAATTCAGAACGTGCGATTATAATACGCGCACCATTTTCCGTCTGCTTAAGCCACCAAATATAAGGTGTCCGTTCATTGTGGCAAGTCTGCACTTTAAAAAAACAGTCAATCGTGTCGATTTTTACTATCGTAACATTTTTATAAAATTCCGTTTTTTCATAGACTAAATAAGTAGCAAGTTCAGCGCGATAACTACTATCTACATAAGTAATTGCATTCTCATATTTTTGTTCACTAACTGATTTAAAATAATTTGTTAAAACTGATATAGCATCATTTTTTTGAGGTTTATCGCACCAGGAAAAAATAAATAAGCAAATAACAAAAATATATCTGTTATTTAATTTCAGTATTGTTTGCAGGAACAATCTACTTTCTCAACTCCCGCAGCATATTGAGTGCACTGGTATCTTGAGGATTTATTTGTAGCCAGTTATGTAGTACTTGTCTTGCGGAAGAAATGTCATTATTCCCCATGTATGTAGAGTAAAGACCAAAATAGGCTTCTGGAATTCTGGGATTTGTACGAATTGCCATCTGGAAGTACTCCACGGCCCGTTCATGATGACCTGCCCCTTTGTACATTACTCCAATACGTGTCATTAGTCGTGGGTCTTTGACTTCTAATTTAGAGAAATATAACTCAGCGCTATCAAACATACCTTGTGAAGCGAAGAGTACACCTATGTTATAATCAAAGGAGAAACTCTGATCTGTTGGAAATAATGCAGCGAAACGCCATGCATTTAACGCATCATCTATTTTGCCTTTTTGTTGTAATACAAGACCGAGATTGGACAAGCCAGCTATGTAATTACTAAATAATCTCTTTGTGGTCACATCCATTTCTACCGCTGGCTTGTTGAATTCACCTGCTTTCTTGCGTTTCTCAAAATGTGGCAATATTTTGGAAAGAGTTGGTTGTTGTGCTGAACTAAATATACTACTGTAACGGTATACATTAAAGAATAGCCTTTTTGTTTTCTCGACATCAATACTGAGTCGTGTATCTTCATCCCCACTTGTTACCCTGTAGACGAGTCCCTCGAGTTTCAGGTATGGTGTGAGTCCTTCATAATTCTCAGGCGAAACAGTTGACGAAAAGTAAATGGTCTTTATGCCATTATAGTCCTTCAGGTAGCGCTCAGCGAATTCCTCTCGAGAAATTACATAATCCTCATTTTTTAGTTTCTTCCCGATGTTGGCCGCAAGAATATTTCTAATCATTATGTCTTTTATGTACATGATTCGGCGATCTTGCGTTATAAAAGGCTCAAGACGGTCAATAACGTAATCACTGAAACTTATCGGAACTCCCCAGTGTTTCAATTGTTTTATATACCAGTTGGTGTTGATCAATGAAAGATTAGCAATGATTACACCCCTTTTTACACCGAGAACCTCCTGAACAAACCACAGGGGAAATGTATCATTGTCGCCATTAGTGAATAGGATCGATCCGTCGTCACAAGAGGCGAGCAAATTATAGCCATAGTCTTTTGGTATCATATTACCGTGCCTGTTGTTCAAGTGAATGTTGGCAAACAATGGGACCGTGGAGAATACCAGGATACCGCCAAGACCACCTATGAGAATCAGTCTATTGCTCATCTTTTGCTTTTTCAGTAAATCAGCAAACCCCAAGAAACCAAAACCTATGAGGATTCCGAAATATACGTGGCTTGTATGAAAGAAATAGTCACGCTCCCGGACTTCTCGAGGTAGATGCTCAGGGTTGCTGTCACTTGGGGAGAACTTTAGATTTAAATATCCGACTATTGCGAAGGATAGCATAAACATAATCAGCATCATAAAAAGAAATATTTTCTTTTCGCGTTTATACATTTCAACCATTCCCCATATACCAAATAAATAAAACAACCCAAGCACTATACTTCTCAATATCCGATTATTCCCCTCGGGCATAGGTTGCCATGAAAGGTATCGCATGAAATGTGCGAATTGCCAGAAAGACCCCTGGGCCAAACTGAATCCCGTAGCATCTTGAGTCTGTCGCGGTATGAAGCGTTGAGGTCCATATTGCTTTCGGTGCAATACATAGTTGTATGCTGAATCGAAATTAAACATAGCACCTATGCTGAAATTTTCGCCTGGATCACATTCATTTATTCTTGGAGCGATATTTTCACCTGCGATATATCGTTCAGCTGCTTTTTTGTCCTTGTGTAATGCAGTTATCTTAGCCGCTCTAATTGGTAGATATAACTCCGCCGAAATACCCATAAGGACTAAGAATGCACCAGCCCAGAAGAATTTCCAATTTCGATATTTCTTGGGGTTATGAATCGGTAGTATGATTGCCAGAAGAAGAATTGATCCCATTATGAAAAGTGCCGGTGTATAGAGTGTTTTTGGTAATAGAAAAGTCGCAGTAAATAACAAAAGTTGAAAGACTCCAAAAAGCATGAGTAGAAAATCTTTCAAATAACGTCGCTCCACAATGAAGATGAAAACAAATACGGGTACGAAAATCAAAAACGGGGTAAGATGAACACCTGTTGACAGAAAAATTACATAGAATATTAGAAGAAGATATTTGTGATTTGCTGTTCCTCGCTTCACACTTTGATACCATAAGACCGCTAGATAATTAACTAACACAAAAACAAAGGTTGCTGCTGCATAGACTTCAGTTTCGATTGCATTCTGCCAAAAAGTATAGAAGAACCCAATGCCTAAACAAGTGGCAAATGCAATAATTATAAGTGTAAATTCGTGGGTATCCCGCTTGAACATGTGAAATAATCTGAGAATAAGCTTATATAAAACGAATATGGTGAGTATTGAAAAAGTCAATCCCAATAAGTTCATATGCCACGCTACTTCTTTTGAAATTGGCAGCAGTGAGGAGATAACACCAAAAGCGACTAACCATACCCTGCCCAGAAGCAAATACAGTGGTGTTCCTGGTGGGTGAGGAACTGCAAGTGTGTATGCTGAAGCGATAAACTCACCACAATCCCAAAAAGACAGAGTTGGGGCAATTGTATATAGGTAAACCGCTCCTATAATGAAAAGTAATACACTCAAAAGTATGTTTTCTAATTTCTTGGATGCCATAAATCCTCCTAAATCATTTTATGTGATTGCGATATGATGTCAAGAGAGAAAAGAAATTCATATTGTCATGTTGTAAATATCGCCTGTCCCGTCGCGTAGCCTACGGGGAGTTTACCGAGATGTTGAAAATATCGTCGAAGATATCGAGGGTAGCGAGATGAGGTAATGAGATGTCGTAGATCCTGTCGCAGATCCCGAAGTACTGAGGGGAAGAATTGAAGGGCACTGTCCCCAGTCTCTGAAAATCATTGGAACGCTGGAGAAAAAACTCTTAAGATAACACCGTGTAGAA
>JAUWLY010000162.1 GCA_030613445.1 Candidatus Stahliibacteriota bacterium
CATTATAGGCAAGGGGTTCTTATCAGGAACCCAAAAAAAATTGGAATTCCTGCCCCTAAGGCATACTGATTTCGTTTTTTCATGTCTCGGTGAAGAATTTGGTTTGATCGGCATCATCTTAACAACCCTTGTCTTTACCTATCTCTTCTATGAATTACTCCTGCTTACAAGGACAACAAAAAACCGTTTTGCCAGCATCATGGTCGCCGGAATACTTGCCTGGTTGGGATACCAAACATTTGTAAATATAGGAATCACCTTGGGCTTTGTGCCAATTACTGGCGTGCCATTGCCATTTATCAGCTATGGTGGCTCATCGCTTATTTCTTGCTATATGGCAATAGGCGTTTGTCTTGCCGTATCAAGATCCAAATTCAAGTATTAAACGTGTTTCAAGTAATCCGTGGCTCGGTGATATCTATTGACAAGTAATACAAAAATGGGTATGCTTTCAAAGTTTAAATTACAAGGAGGTTGCATGAAAAGAATTACTGTTCTGTTATCATTGCTTATCCTGGCTACCTGCAATACAGGCCTTGAGATCAATACTGAATGCGTGCTTAAGCACACCGCAGAGATAGTAAACTTCGAAAACACGCTGGGTGATATTGAAGAGGCACTTGTTAACCTTTCCTGGACATGGGTCTATGGCACGCCTAATGGTGACGCCGTGATCATTGAAAGACAGATCGCCAGTGACTATGATTCGATTGGTTGTATAGATACTATTACTTCATTGATGACTTTCACTGATACGTCTGACTTGCTTGAGGCAGATCTTAGTGTTTCCTATCGTCTGAGTTTTCTTGTTGGCAAAGCCCTAGATGATTTCGTGACCACTGATTTTACAATACCTGGAACCCAACACTTTGTACAACCTGATACTGAATTGATAACCATAGCAAACGACACCCTGATCATAGAGTTTACTGCACTTGCTGGCTTTGATGAGACTGACGTAGCAATTTACAGAACATCGTTTACAGATATCGATAGTATCATAGCCACACCACTCGAAGAACTGCTGGAGATCCTCACTAACCCAGTGATCGATACAACCGTAACTGGTACTCAATTAGTTATCCCGGGAGCCAACGCGCTAATTGAAACACTCGCGGTTCACATGATCAAAATTTCTTCCTCCAAAATCGACCAGCTAGACTATATCACTGACACATCTATTGGGCTCCGCGCCTTTATAAGAACACCTTAGTTTATTTGGTGTAAGATCATTTCATGCCAAAAATAGACCTTGATGTTCTTCTTGAAGAACTAGTCTTAAGAGAAGGTTCAGACCTCCATCTTCGCTTCGGAGAAGCACCTATCCTCAGGGTCGCTGGAAAACTCCAAAGAATGGAACAAAAGCCGCTCGACGACCAAGAGCTTGAAAATCTAATATACGGTTTGATGAATCCTCTTCAGAAAGACAAATTCCACAAGATGTTGGAATTTGATATGGCGTATGAAATATCCGGTGTCGCGCGATTCAGGGTCAATTGTTTCAAGCAAATGGGCCATATCGGTGCAGTCATGAGAATCATCCCGCTTAAGATAAAGACTCTTGATGAGTGGGGTTTCCCAAGCGTGTTCAAGAAAATCGCCGGACTAGCGCGTGGTCTAGTTCTTGTCACTGGACCAACTGGCAGCGGTAACTCTACGACTCTTGCAGCTGTCATAGAACACATCAACCAAACCCGGAAAAGACACATAATTACGGTAGAAGACCCCATTGAATTCTTGCATCGCGACCGACAATCGATAATTGAACAGCGGGAGATCGGCATTGATACGCTCTCTTACGCAGAAGCTTTGCGCCGAGTTGTCAGACAAAACCCAGATATTATCCTAGTCGGCGAAATGCGTGACCTCGAGACTGTTGCCCAAACAATAACTGCTGCTGAAACCGGTCACCTGGTATTTTCAACTCTCCACACTATTGATGCTGTCCAAACGATAGATCGGATAATCGATGTCTTTCCGCCCTCCCAACAACAACAAATCCGTTTGCAGCTGTCAACAACCCTGCAAGCAGTGATCACAGAGAGCCTTATCCGCCGCAAAGACGGTGTGGGAAGAGTTGCTGCCTTTGAAATCATGATCTGCACGCCAGCAATTAGAAATGCGATCCGAGAAGCCAAAACCCCTCAAATCTATACCTCTATCCAAACTGGCTCAAGAATAGGCATGATACAGATGGATCAATATCTGAAAAACCTATTTCATCAAGGTATTGTCGAATACGAAGAGGCTCTTGCTCACTGCAATAACCCTGATGAATTTCAAAAAAGGGCCTAGTAATGATCAAACTTCACGACCTCATCAAAGTACAGATCCAGTATAAAGCGTCAGATCTAATTTTGAAAGTCAATTCGCCACCTATTATGCGCCTTGACGGAGATTTGAGATTACTCGATCTACCGCCACTGAACAAAATAGATATTGAAACTGGTCTTGTTGAACTCCTTTCAAAAAAACAGCTAGAAGAATATAAAAAAACGTTTGAGCTCGATTTTTCATATACTATGCCAACCGGGGAAAGATTTCGAATTAACCTGTTTAAGCAAAAGGGCAACCTGGGTGGTGTATTCCGACTCATCCCCTCAAAGGTCCCCACCCTCAAAGAAATAGGTTTTGGTAAAGGGATTGAGGAACTATCCTTGAGACCGCGTGGTCTGATTGTTGTTACTGGACCTTCAGGTTGTGGTAAATCAACGACCCAGGCTGCTTTATTAGATTACCGCAACTCAAATGATACCTGTCACATTGTTACAGTCGAGGACCCGGTTGAATTCATTCACCAGAATAAAAAGGCATTAGTGACCCAAAGAGAAGTAGGCAAAGATACTCATTCTTTTGCCCGTGCCCTTAAATATGTGCTTAGACAAGACCCGGACGTTATCCTCGTGGGTGAAATGAGAGATTTGGAAACAATCGCGTTGGCGATTACCGCTGCGGAAACTGGACATACTGTAATAACGACACTCCACACCGCTGATTCTGTATCGACAATCGACCGTATCATTGATGTCTTTCCACCTCATCAACAAAACCAGATCAGGATGCAAATCTCGATGAACCTCCTGTGCATCATCTCGCAGAATCTTATGAAACGCGCTGATGGTAAAGGACGAATCGTTGCGGCAGAGATACTGATTGCCATTCCAGCAGTGAAAAATCTGATACGGGAATCAAAGACTCATCAGATATCATCGATTCTCCAAACATCCCAGCAATTGGGCATGATGACTTTTGATGCATCTCTCGCTAACCTGGTTAAGAAGAACGCCATAACAAGGGAGGAGGCTGAGTCAAAAGCCCTCAATCCGGATACGTTCCATAAAGAGATGGAACAACTATCAAAATCTGGATAGTGAAAAGAACTTATCTTAAACTCAATAGCCCGGTGCAATACATAAAAGGGATAGGTCCAAGACGATCCTCATATTTCAAGAAAATCAGTATTGAGACAGTAAACGACCTCCTTTTCCTTGTCCCGAGAAGATATGTTGATTATTCTGAAATCCACCAGATCAAGGACCTTAAGATCAACGACGAGGGAACTGTGATGGGTACGATCAAGGCTATAGATGTCCAGCGAACGAGACACCGCGCGCAAATAGTAAAAGTCCTTTTAGCTGACGAATCTGATACAATTGCAGTAAAATGGTTTAATCGACCTGACCTAAAGAAACGACTAAAGACTGGAGATAGTCTATTGGTATCTGGAAAGGTAACCTTCTTTCATGGTCGACAGTTTATCAATCCTATTTATGAAATCATCACCAAGCAGGAAGCAACCAAGACACAAGGGTCAATTATTCCGATTTATCCATTGACCGAAAAGCTTGGTCTTTGGGATATAAAGCGCGCTGTAAAAATCTGCGCTGATGAGTGCCTCGATGATATCTGTGAAACTCTCCCCGCGTTGCTGCTTAAAAAAAATAACCTGATGGCATTACCACAAGCAATAAGGAACCTCCATTTCCCCAATAGCCTGCAAGATGCATTTGCCGCTCGACGACGATTAGTTTATGATGAGTTTTTCTTCTTTGAACTAATCCTGGCTAAACGCCGATCAATGGTGAAGAATACGGAGGGCATCAGTCTGAACGATCAAGGTGTTCTGACCCACCGGCTTCTCGATGCATTACCTTTTAAACTAACCAAAGGACAAATTGATGTCATCAAAAGCATAACCGATGATATGGCAAAACCTCGACCCATGAACCGTTTGCTCCAAGGTGATGTTGGCGCAGGCAAAACCATTGTGGCACTTTATGCCATGCTTGTCTCCGTCGAGAACGGTTATCAATCGGCACTCATGGCGCCGACAGAGATACTGGCTGAACAACATTTTATCGGTCTATCTGGAATATTGAAAAAACTGGAGATCGAAACGGTTCTATTAACCAGCAGTATAAAAGCTGATGAACGAAAACAAACGATTGAAAAAATCTCTAGCGGCAATGCTCAAATTGTATTTGGCACTCACGCTCTCATCGAAGAAGAAATAAAATTCACTAAACTAGGTCTCGTAGTCGTCGATGAACAACACCGTTTCGGCGTTATGCAACGAGCTGCCCTGGTCAACAAGGGAATTAATCCTGATTTCCTTGTCTTGTCAGCAACTCCTATACCGCGCACCTTGGCTCTGACACTTTACGGTGATCTGGATATATCTATCTTGAAAGATAAACCCCCGAGGCGCGGTGAAGTGGTGACAAAAATCATCAAAGAAAACAAAAAACCTGATATCTATGCATTCGTTAAAAAAGAGTTGACTAAAGGACGTCAAGCCTTCGTGATATGTCCACTCATTGAAAAATCAGAGAAACTAGATCTGAAATCAGTGGAAGAGGTCTATCAAGAAGTTATATTGATTTTCCGTGATTATTCAGTCGGCGTCATCCACGGTCGGTTAAAAAGCTCAGAGCGCAGAGATATTATGAACGATTTTCGGGCTGGACAACTCGATATACTCATCGCTACTACCGTCGTTGAAGTCGGCGTTGATATCCCAAACGCTAGCATCATGCTCATTGAACACCCAGAAAGATTCGGCTTGGCTCAACTCCATCAATTGAGAGGTCGTATCGGTCGCGGTACAGAACGATCCCACTGTTTTCTGTTCCTGGACCGCTACGTTACGCCTGAAACTTATGAACGGATTGCGTATTTTGAAAAGAACAATGATGGTTTTGCCCTTGCCCAAAAAGATATAAAATTACGTGGACCTGGAGAGATCCTTGGGAAAAAACAACATGGACTGCCCGACTTGAAAATAGGCGATCTGGAAGATGATAAGGATTTGCTCTTCTTAGCTCGCGATGATGCATTTGGTGCAATCGCAGATGACCCCGGGATGAAATCTCCCGAGTTTTTTACGATAAGAAAACAACTGCTGAAGCTGAGCGCTAAAGAAAAATTACTGAGTATTGGTTAAGGAGGAAACAATGAACAAGTTTACATCCGCTACAGGTATGTTCAATATCATTGCTGGTCTTGTGTTACTGCTAGTAATAGCACTAACAGTATCCTGTACAAACTTGCCATCCAGCATCGGGAAGAGTAACGAGGTGGTTATTGCAGCATCCGCGATCGACAGTAACATGATCGTTGATAATATTCAAATCTTCAACTACGTTCCCCAGAAGGAAGGGCTGTTTACCTTTGTCTTCAAGGTTGATACTGTAGTAAAGATGTTCAGCAGCTACCATACGATTTTCATCTATGGATCACTCCAGGATGAATCGATTAGTACATTGTTGAGTGAGGAAGCTAAAGTGGCGACACAAAGAGACACTTTCACACTCTTCAAACTCAATGACCTTTGGGCAAGAGAACAGCTTGTCATTGTTATGGCAGCATCAAAACCCATTTATGTTACTCAGGGTATTATCAAGTATAAAAATATGATCGACAATATCCTCGAGGAAAACTATTACCAGCACATTAAGAAACGCTACTACTATAAAAAAATTGACAAGAAAAACAAAGAAGCCCTGAAACATTTCGGGGTGGCTTTTGACATCGGTAAATCATGGATGATTGATTCCACACATCAAGAAGATAATTTCATTTTCTCCCACACGCATTTTCCAGACCGCAGTATCTTTTTTTACAAGGAAAAAATCACCCAGCAACTATCACGAACCTCAGCAATAAAGAAACGCGATAAGCTCACCGATGAATATTATAACGGCGACTATGTACTGGAGGATCTGGTCACCAGTGAAGAAATCGAATTCAAGGATATGAAGGGTATAAAACTGAGGGGAGTCTGGCAGAATGATTCACTCGTTGCCGGTGGCCCTTTCATCTCATATTTCTTGATTGGCGAAGACACCCTGTATGTTATTGACGGCATGCTCTTCAACCCCGGCAAGAGGAAAAGTGACCACTTTACAATTATTGAAGTGATAATGAATTCTTTTCACCTGGTCAAAGCAGAAAATAAAGGGCTGGAATAGGGCTTGACAAATTTTATAATATGATTACTATATACTATATTTAATGGAGGAATAAATGGGAGAAAAAGACTTTTCTGAAATTGCCCGACTCAGCGAGCGCTTAAACAAGGATCCC
>JAUWLY010000143.1 GCA_030613445.1 Candidatus Stahliibacteriota bacterium
TAGAAAAAAGTTTATCAGTTGTTTTGCCCATTGCCGATACAACGACAATAATCTCGTTCTTTTTTCTTGCACGGGCGACTTTTCTCGCAGCGCGGAGCAGTAATTCAGGCGTGGCTAAAGAGGTTCCACCAAACTTCATTACAATAAGAGACATGGTGCATTATAATGGATAATGTACGGAAAATCAAGGGTCAAGTGCTTGACAGCTAATCATACATAGATATACTTGTCTATGAAAGTAATAAAGTATGTGATTATCCTAAGTATAATGTGTTCGTTTCTCGCGGCCCAGGATCCTGTTGAATCACTTGCCGAAAAGATAAAAAAGATCAGCGAAGGTTTACTTGAAGGTTATGCTCAACCACTGGTTACAGCTTTTGGTACGGGTGTCTCAACCGGTCTTTTCCACAGTGCATACAGCCATGAATTTCTGGGTTTTGATCTGAGTGTTCGGGCTATGTATATTCAGATACCAAATTCGGCAAAATACTATAGTGATGCGGCGGTCGTTTGTTCGCTTGCCAATGGTCAATTAGTATCATATGAGGTAAACCTCGATAGCATTGGGACAATATTCGGTCCTGAAGAGCAACCTGATATCCCGGCGTCTGGGAATGCAGTTGGTATTCCACCTTATATCCCGGCTGGTTTTGATGTATCTGGTGTGCCGTTTGTTATGCCTCAATTGAATGTCGGACTTGTCATGGGCTCAGAACTTGTTATAAGGTTCATACCATTCTCATATAAGGGATCGAGTATGAGATTCCTTGGTATCGGTGCAAAGCAGGAAATAAACAAGCTTCCTTTCATGAAAAATGTGCCTTTACCTGTAGCTATTGCAATAGGCGGTGCGTATCAGACCTTTGGTATTAAAGATTCGCTTGGTGAGCAGATAGTGAACACTCGTAACTGGTGCCTGCAAATACTTGTTTCAAAACGCCTGGGACCGTTTGAACCGTTGATTGGTGCAGGCATTGAAGATACTAAAGTGTATTTTCAGTATCAGTTTGAGTATGAAATCCCTGATACAATAAACAATATCCCCCAAGATCGCATTTCGGAAATCAGCGATATTGATGTGGAATTAAAAGCTAATAACCACAACAGAATTATGGTTGGCTTCAACTTTACACTCGGGTTTTTATACGTGCACTATGATTATAATATCGCGCCGTATAAAACGCACAACGCGATTATTGGATTTACGATGCGGTAGAACAAGAACCAAGTTCCAAGAACCAAGAGCCAAGAACGTAGGGCGTAGGGAGTAAGGCGTAAAGCGTAGGGCGTCCCGGTGAAATATGCTTTGCATTTCACGGGATAAATAGGGAGTAATGAGTAGAGCGAATATATGAAACGGAGCAGGGGAGAAACGGTGAAACGGAGAACACCGAGAGCCAAATCCCAAGCTCCAAGAACCAAGAGCCAAGCAGAAAAACACGTTTCACTGCAGATACGTTCATCTATGATGAACCGCAGACATACCCGCCTGAGGCGGGCTGGAGTCACGCTATGCTGAAGAAGCAGTATTCCAATAGGATTCCATCCGCTTTAGCGGATCACTTCCATCCCGCACTTTTGGCAAAAGTGCGTGGATAACTTCCAGTTGCAGACTCACTTCCAATCACTAGTGATTCAATCATGGCTCTAAACGATATCAACGTATTAAAAGTAGAAGGGATTCAAGGAGCAAGGCAAATAGAGCGAGCAGAAGTAGAGTTGTAGACATATCGTCTTGCCTGAAGTCCTTTTCTAAATCGATTATCTCGATATGCATAATTTCTGCGGCTTTGCTGCCCAGAGTTTTTAAGATACCTTCAGCGGCGATTACATTGACTCCAAGAGTTTCCTGCGCGGTTGTATAAAACCCGGGTTTTAGGAGTACTTGTCCTGGTAAGATGTATTCACCAGTCGGCGCTTTTAACTTGTTGAATTGAAGGGTTTGATCACCCACGTACAATTCGTGGTCGTGTGATGGGTACGTCGTATTTACAATGAGTCGATGGATAAGGGGTACGAATGCAGTCTTGTACACGATGTCAGTATTCTGGGGTAAAAACTGTGTTGCCACAACTGAGAGTCCATTGTCGATGACGATAAACGGGTTGTTTCCGGTTAGCTTCGCAATAACGTTTTTGGGGGCATCAAGCTTATGAAAATTGTGGAATTTAATATTTTTGAGTGCCGCAGTATGTTCGAAAACCTGGAGAATTGGATGTCCATAATCGATCCAATCCAAAGTAACATAACCTTTGACTGAGATGTATTCTTCAACACGACAGCATCGGCTGATAATGCTGTTGAGGTTGTCGCCAACTGTTTGACCCAGAAAACAAACAACACCTTTATTGTCCTCCATTAAAAAAGTCTCAAGTTTTATCTTATCGTGTTTTGAAATTTCGTTGATACCGTTGAGAATTACTATGCCATAATGCTGGAGATTGGCACTGCTGATGCTTTCAAGAGCATCGAATAGAAAAGGTCCATCGACGTCATCGGTTGGGTTTAGTGCTGAGCCCAGAAAGCGGGTTGTTCCAATGATCAGCACTTTTATTTTTTCAGGCAATGATTTTGAGAAATAGTATGTATTATCAGGCAATAAACTATCATCATAGAGGTGGACTGTACCATGGTTTAGGGCAACCGGCAGAATGAAATCAAGGATTTTTTCACTCGCCGGTCGAATTTCGCATTCTCGTTCGCGCACAAAATCCTCAGCCTGCAGACTAACCTTACCCTGCCAAAAATCTGACCCATAGTTCTGAATTGTGATACTAAGAACATACTTATCGAGTGAAATGGCAATAGGATCTTTTAAAGACACGTCGGTGATTCCAACGTTATTACCCACCGGGATTTTTACCCAGTAGAGATTTTTTTCAATAGTCAATTCCCCTGGGAGGTCAGCAAATACAGTTTCCTGTCCATCGCCGATATAGATATACTCTACTGGATATCTGCTTTTCTCAATTAGAAGATAGGGCGATAACGCTCTGATCGTACCGGTCTTATTGGATATATCGATTTGCTGTATTTGCTCAATGGCTGACTTTTTGTTCACCCATGATATTTGATCAGAACTGGAAGTATCCTCGGTTCTGCACAGAGCTAGGATAGAGAATTCTGATTTTGCTGAATACCGGGAAAGGAGTTTCAGAGCACCCGTTTTAGCTATCTCGAAATTATCGCCATAAGCCATGGAAAAGGAATTATCAAAGATCACAACGACGGAAGCCAAATGTCCTGATCTAAGAAAGCCGGATCTGCATTGCAGTTTTGCCAGACTTAAAGATATGAGAGCTATGAGTAAAGATCGAAGGACAAGCACGATGATTTCTCTGATTCTTAGCCACCCAAAGCGCCTTGCTTCTGATTTTTTCAAGAATTTCAGCGTGGAGAATGGTATTTTATCTAGTTTCTTTCGGAACCAGAGATGGATGATAATCGGTACTGCAGTAAGGGCTAAGCCGATGAGATAAATCGGCTGCAGAAAGATCATAGCAGATTGCCTCTTTTCTGCAGATATGAAAATAGAGCACGATCATAGGGTGTGGTTGTGAATATCGTTTCGTAATCAATGTGCGATTCGAGCAGCTGTTGGCGATAGAACTGCAACAGGTCTTTAAATTTCTTTTGATATGAAGCACGTATCATGCTTGGCTCTATTACCATTTCACTGCCATCTTCGAGGTCGTGAAATAATGCGGCTTTGTCAAAAGAGAATTCGTATTCTTTAGTATCAATAATATGGAATACAAGTATTTCATGTTTGCGATATCTAAACGACCGCAAAGCCTTTATCACGACCGAGGGGTCGTCAAGCAAATCAGAGATAAGGATAATCAACCCACGTTTCCTGGTCTTCTGAGCTAATTGGTAGAGCATATTTGATAACGAGGTTTCACCACTCGGATGTGCTTTATCAATGATCTTCAATATTTCTATGAAATTACTTTTCTTAACAGAAGGCGGGATAATTTCTTCTATTCTCTTGTCAAATGTCGCGATACCAACACTGTCTTTTTGTTTGAGTAACATATACGCCAGGCTAGCGCTCAGGTATTTTGCATACTCGAGTTTGCTGATTTTTTCTCCGAAACCCATCGAACCGCTTTTATCTAACAAGATATAACAACGTAGATTCGTTTCTTCCTGATATTCTTTAATATAGAAACGGTCATTTCGTCCATAGACCTTCCAATCAATACGCTTAGGTTCATCGCCAGGTATGTACTGACGGTAATCAGCAAACTCTTGAGAAAATCCTTTGTAAGGGCTTGAGTGAAGGCCACTCATAAAGCCTTCAACAACAAGTCGTGCTTTGATGTCTAACCTTGAAAGTCGGGCGAGAACTTCAGGGTCAAGATATTTCTTGGAAATACTCAAATGTTTTTTTAATGCCTTGCTTTAAAGATATCCCTGGTTGCCACGTAATGATGGACATTGCTTTGGCGTTATCGAGGACATTCCTGAGAACCTCGCCGGACCGCGGGTCATCGTGTTCATGGGCTATATCATGATTTGCGATGTCAGCCAAGATGTTTAGTAAGTCGTTGACCTTAGTTTCAATACCGGTGCCGATATTGAAAATATCAGCTTTGCAGTTTAAGGCCGCAGTATTTGCTGCGACCACATCTTTAACATAGATATAATCCCGAGTTTGATCGCCGTCGCCAAAAACTGTGCATTTCTCATGCCTCAAGATCTGTTCGATGAAGATAGAGATCACCCCGGCTTCGCTCTTGCTTATTTGACGTGGTCCATATACGTTGCTGTAGCGTAATATCACACAGTCTAAATCGTTCATATTGGCATAGAGGGTCAGATATTTTTCAGTAGTCGCTTTAGATATACCGTAGGGAGACGACGGATTTATTGAAAATTCTTCAGTTATCGGCAATTGAGTAGGTTCTCCGTAGACAGTACCTCCACTTGAAGCGAAGATGAATCGCTTAACGTCGTATTTTACTGCAAGGGTGATTAGGTTAAGCGATCCTAAAATATTAACCTTGGCGTCAAATACAGGGTCGCTCACTGATGTTCGCACATTGATCTGAGCGGCATGGTGGTTGATGGCATCAAGTTTTACCTGTTTGAATATCTTTTCAATATCGCTGTTAGTAATGTCTATTTCAATCAATTTTGCCTTAGGGTTAAGGTTCTTGATATCGCCAGTTGAAAGGTTATCGATCACCCATACGCTATGCCCCAAACCGATATAGGCGTCAACGATATGTGAACCGATAAAACCACAGCCACCGGTTACGAGAATATTCATTAATTCAGTATACTCATATAGGGTCGATAGTCAACGACCAGCGAGTAATCAGTTTTCTTGTCTTGACTTTTCTGTCATTTTTAATAGAATATTGTTCATGATATCGACTATTGAGCAAGGTATTAAGGATATAAAGAAGGGAAAGCTGGTTATTGTTGTTGATGATGAAAAACGCGAAAATGAGGGAGATTTCATCACGGCGGCACAAAGAATTACACCAGAAGTCATAAATTTCATGACTAAATATGGCCGGGGTCTTATCTGCGTACCGCTTAGACAAGAACGGCTTCAAGAACTTGATATTCCGATAATGGTCCAAGATAACACGGCGCTTCACGGTACGCCGTTTACAATAAGCGTGGATGCAAAAAAAGGCACGACAACTGGCATTTCAGCATTTGACCGCGCGGCCACGATTAAGACATTGATCAACCCACAGACCAAGCCCAGTGATCTTGCACGACCTGGTCATATATTCCCTTTGCGTGCAGTGAAAGGTGGTGTTTTGCGCCGGGCTGGTCATACTGAGGCGAGTGTTGATTTGGCTAAACTTGCTGGTTTCTACGCGGCTGGCGTACTTTGTGAGATTATGGATTCTGATGGAAAAATGGCGCGCTTTGTTAAACTCGTAAAAATTGCGCAGCGTTTTAATCTAAAGATAATAACCATAAAAGATCTGATCAAATATCGACGTCAAACAGAGCGTTTGGTCGACCGCATCCTTGAGACCAGACTGCCTACGAAATATGCTGAGTTCTGTCTTATTTTGTATGAAGATATAATTACTGGAGATCATCATATCGCCCTGGTCCTTGGTGATGTGCAGAGCGGAGAGGATATTTTGGTCCGGGTTCATTCTCAGTGTCTTACTGGTGATGTATTTCATTCACAACGATGTGATTGCGGTGATCAGATGGATGCCGCATTGAAACTCATCGCAAAACGAAAAAAAGGAGTGTTTTTGTACATGCGCCAGGAAGGTAGAGGGATTGGTCTCGAGAACAAACTAAGGGCATATAACTTGCAGGATAAAGGTCTTGATACAGTTGAGGCTAATCTAGCATTGGGGTTTCCTGCTGATTTAAGAGACTATGGCATTGGTGCGCAGATACTGGTAGACCTTGGTTTATCGTCGGTCCACCTTTTAACGAACAATCCCAAGAAAATTATTGGTTTGGAAGGTTATGGTCTGAACATCACGAAGCAAATTCCAATCTATAAAGTACATAAAAAAAATGTTCACTATTTGAGAACCAAGCGGGAAAAACTTGGTCATTTGATACCAGATTCAGTACTTGGTAGTGTTATCTACCATGAACGAAAGAAAAGAATCCCAAGAAAAAAAACAAAAGGGAGGAAAAGCCTATGAAAGAAATAAAAGGGAATCTAGTTGGTAAAAGTAAGAAATTCGCGATAATCGTTTCCCGCTTTAACGAGTTCGTTTCAAAACAACTACTCGACGGCGCAATCGATTGTCTTGTAAGACATGGCGTTAGCGCGCAGGATATTACAGTCTATTGGACTCCAGGTTGTTTTGAAATCCCGGGTGTGGCGCGCCGGCTGAAAAACATTAAGTATGATTGTGTTTTGTGTATCGGCGCAGTCATAAGAGGGGACACACCTCATTTTGAGTACATTACGAATGAGGTAACTAAAGGTATTGCGGTCCTTAATTTAGAGAAGGGTATGCCCTTTGTGTACGGTATTATTACTGCAGATACAATTGACCAAGCGGTTGAGCGAGCCGGTACAAAACAGGGGAACAAAGGCTGGGATGCTGCAATGACTGGGTTGGAACTTACCGATCTCTATGCGAAGATAGGATCCCGCTAGAAAACATGGATAGAATATCAAATTATGACTCATCTGCAGAATTTTCAAACCGGGTAAAATAGGTGGGTCGTAGATTGGCACGCGAACTTGCTATGAA